>DIYR01000048.1 GCA_002429085.1 Flavobacteriales bacterium UBA6049 | reverse complement strand
TCTTTTTCCCCACCCCCTTTCTTCTATGGTCAGGCGTTACTCCCATGGCATGTACACCGCACACTCCATCTGATTCATGAAGCAGAATTGTGCCTGCAACAGACTCATTTTCAAACGCTAAATAATAGTCTAGGTTTTTACAAGTTTTATAAACCACTTCTGCTACTATCACATATCCAAATGAAACTGAAAATGCCTGAGACCATACCTTAGCCTGTTCTAAGGTAGATACCTTCTTAAATTTCATCTTATTGTCTACTTCTTGAAACTTAGGTGAAGCTAACGACATTCCTGTTTGACTGAAAGCATGTTTAAAACCGGTAGATCTAAATTCCGATTCTAAGTTGGTTTTATCAATAAACCAAAAAGGAAGTACCATCTGTTGTGGTAGGATTTCTAACTGTTCTTTTGCTTCGCGAATTGTCTGTGAAGTAACCTCGTGTGTAAACCAAATTCTATTAGGCCACTGAGCGTTTTCTGCAAGCGAGTATTGAAAGTTTGGTTTGGCATAAAAAGATTGAAAACGCTCTCCTACTATTTTCCATATAGAAGTAAGATTCTGGATATTCTGTGATATTTCGTTGTTCATTTTATTCAATTTAAGTTCATAAAAAGGATTCCGACTATCATACATACTACTCCTACCAATCGCATGATTGTAATAGGTTCTTCAGGTAAGTTAAGCCAACCAAAATGGCCTGCTATTACAGCAAAAATGAGCTGTCCGCATAAGCCTAGTGAGATCATAGTTGAAACTCCAAGCTTAGGAATGGTTATGTAATACAGGCTAATTCCTAATACACTAAAAAAACCTCCCATAAACCACAGGTAGCCTGGAATTAACTTTAAGTTTTCTTCTGTAGGCATGGAGACCTTGCCTACTACTGCTAAGAGAATGGCAAAAAGAGCACTGCTTACAAAGGCTACAACTGAGGCCAAAAGCGGACTTTTAAGTAATACTCCAAGCCGAGCGTTTAATCCGCCTTGTAATGCTAGAAAGGTTCCTCCTACAAAGGCCATCAAAACAAACCCCATTCTTTCCATGAAGCAAATGTTTAAAACAGCCAGTTCAAATGCATTTACATATGTTGATTAGGAGTTCTTTTTAAGAATTTTTCTAATTCTACTCAACTGAGTGGGAGTAACACCTAAATGAGCTGCTATGTGATGTTGTGCAATTCTTCTCTCGATGGTAGGATGCTCTTTCAAAAAATGTAAGTATCGTTCTTTTGCATCATCCATTACCAACGATATCTCTCTCTTCTCTTTTGCTATAATCCAGTTTCGCTCTATGTAAGCGATGTAGAAATTCTTCAGATCTAGATGGTTTTCTTGTAGCTCTTTGTACTTACTAAAACTCAAATTAATGCAGGTAGTATCTTCTAATGCCTCAATTGTAAAGTAAGATGGAGTCTCTGTAAGTAACGACACCTTGGAAGCTGCAAAACTTCCTTCTAAAAACAAGTTCTTGTTGTAGATGTTGCCGTCAATGTCTGTGTAAAACGAACGTAAAATCCCAGAAGAAATGAAACGAATAAATCGGTCTCTACTTCCTTCTCTTAAAACAGCTTCTCCTTTCTTAACGAATTGAAGTTCTAAATTGGCTTTAAGAGCTAACCAAGTTGAATTAGTTATTGGATAGTAACTTTCTATCGCTGACTTAAAAAGTTCAAAAGATGTGCTCGGGTCTTCTGTGTTTTCCACAGGTGTAAAGATGCAATTTCAGCTCAAGCTGCACAATTATGAAACCTACCCTAGCTTTACACTTGTCATAGTTAATGAACCCGCTATAGGTTTATCATTGAAAAATTCAATACTGTCATTTTTATCTGACATTCCTAGAGCATAAATCAAAGGCAAATAATGTTCTGGAGTAGGAATAGCTAATTCAAAAGCACGGCCATGATTTCTAAAATCAACAAGTTGCTTGTGATTTCTATCTAGTATCCATTGTTGCACTTTATCATTTACTTCAAGAGCCCAGTCATACCCATAATATTCATCCATTTTATTCCAAGAAATTCTACCAAGGTTATGTACAACATTACCGCTTCCGATAATGAGAACGCCTCGCTCTCGTAGCACCTTAAGTTGATTTGCTAATTCATAATGATAAGAAGGTGGTTTTGTATAATCTAAACTTAGTTGAATTACAGGGATATCCGCATCTGGGTACAAATGCTTAACCACTGTCCAAGCACCATGATCTAAGCCCCAATCATAATCCAATCCAATCGCGTTTTTTGCTTGAGTTAATTCAACTAATTCCTTAGCCAATGTTGGATTACCAGGTGCTGGATATTTCACTGCAAACAATTCATCTGGAAACCCTCCAAAATCATGTATTGTTCTTAGAAACTCCATAGCAGTTACCATAGTCCCCTTTGTTTCCCAATGGGCCGAAACGACAACAATAGCATTCGGTCTTTCTATTTTTTTTGATTGAGCTCTGAATTCTTTTACAAACTCATTCTCTTCTATGGCGTTCATAGGTGATCCATGTCCCAAAAACAAAACTGGCATTCTCTTAGATGCCCCAAATGAATTTGTAATGTATTCTAACTTATAAAGGTTACTCATAACTGGAATTGATAATGAGGTAAGGCCAAGTGCTGTAACAAACTCTTTTCTATTCATTGCCTACCGTATTATTTGGTAGCGAAATACTTCACAGATATTGATTAAGTCAATCTAATGGGGTCGATGTTAATTATCAGTATCCAATTAATGTCTATCTCGTAAAATTAATCTCATTAATATATTTTGGATACTTAATACTTATTAAATACCAGTATACTTTTGTATAGCACTCAAATAATTACTTAGCAATGAGCGACTTGCCAAACATTGATGAAATAAGACAATGTCCAAAGCAATTTATGCTGGCCGTAAATGATACTTTAAATGTATTAAGTGGGAAATGGAAAATGCCCATTATTGCCACTCTACTCTATGGGAAAAATAGGTTTAAGGATCTTCAAGAAAACATAGAAAAGATAACCCCTAGAATGCTTTCAAAAGAACTTAAAGAACTGGAAATAAATGGTGTGGTTGAACGAATTGTTCACAACTCTACACCAGTTAAGATAGAGTATCAACTGACCAATTCTGGTGAGCAAATAGTTTCAGTACTAAATGCAATGGTAGACTGGGGCATTGCTCATAGAAACCAAATTATCTCAAAAGAGGCACATGGCTCTTAACCATGCGCCTTTGCAGCAGTAGATGGATGTAGTAAACGAAAACGGTTGTTAGAATTAGAATGGCTTTAATGTGCTGATTGCGATTCTATTCCAAGTGTTTATGGCACAGATTGCCATTATTATTTGTGCCATATAATGCTCATCGAAATACTTCGTAGCCTTGTTGTAAGTAGCTTCTGAAAGTCCATTTTGATGAATTAGCGTAATCTCTTTTGTCATTTGAAGTAGAACTTTTTCTTCATCTGAAAAGACATTTGATGTCTCAAATGCATTCAACTGGAAAATTCGAAGGTTTGATTCGCCAACTCTTAACGCCTCTTTTGTATGCATATCAATGCAAAAACCACAACCATTTATAAATGAAGATTTTATCTTAATTAAATGGAGGTGATCAACTGAAAGATTACTAGTCTCTAGATAAGATTCTAACTCAAATAAAGGTTTGTAAGCTTTTGGCTCTAATTGGTCTATTTGAATGCGCTGTGTCATAACTATTAATTTAATGACACAAATCTCCGATCCTAAAACATGAATCTTCTTAAGCTGGTTTAAGAAACATTTTTGGCTCTTATTTCACTAACATATTCTGGTGTTAGTCCTAGATACGAAGCAATTAAGTATTGAGGAACACGTTGCGCAAACTCTGGATGATGATGTATAAAATTGAAATAGTGTTGCTCTTTAGAATATTCATACTGATACCTTAAGCGATACATGGCAGCACCATAAGCTATTTGATACACCAATCTAAAATAGTGTTCTAATTGAGGAAACTCATTTAAGAGCTTGTCGAAATTATGCTTGCTAATCATTAATACTTGACACTCTTCTATTGCTTGAATCCCAAACTCACTCGATCGTTCTTTTTGAAAAGAAATACTATCGTTGATCCACCAATTTTCTATTGCAAACTGTACAGTTTGGTTCACTCCCTTATCTGCTACATAAAACATTTGAGCACAACCAGAAACGATAAAGAAGTTATGCGCAGCTCTGTTATTCGGCTCTTGCAAGTATCCTTTTTTCTTGATTTCTCTCGATTCAAAATACTTCTCTATTTGATCTACACTAACATCTCCAATTCCAGATAATGTTCTAATATGATCTAATAATTGTTCTACCGGTAAAAGTGTTTTTATCTTCATGTACTACATCGGCTATGCACGTGAGGTTATTGAACCGACACTGATTTTCTTGCTTACTTTTTCACAAACCTAAGACTCTGTGTTCCATGTTTTGTTGTCAATCTTAAAAAGTAAATACCACTCTTTAATGCCGAAATATCTATTGCGTCTTGAGCACCACTTCCACGCACATTAAAAATCTCCTCACCAATGCTATTAAACACCTGTAAATCGATCGATTCAAAAGATTTTAAGTTTCCAAGATAGAACCTATCTTGAACAGGGTTAGGATAAACAAAAACCTCACTTCCATTCTGAACAGGATGCTCTATTACTGTCAAATGATTCTTTAATACTTCTTTCAACGCGTAATACTTCCAATTGGTTATTTGTGCATGAACAAGCGATCCAAAAGATAGCGTTCCATAGGTGGTGTAAGTTTGTTCATTCTCTATTCGAATTAATGAACTCCCACTTTCTCCGGGAATACCAGTAGTGTTGTTTATACCCATATAATGTTGATCAACTCTATCAACAATGCCGTAGCTATAGTACAACGTATCTCCGTTGTACTCATTTGTGTCTAGCGATGGAAAAGTAAAACTGGGATAAGAAAACTTGTAGTAGATCCCCTCTCGTAACCATTCATAATCTTGATTAAACCCTATGCTTAACCACCCAGTTACAAAACCAATGGGCTCTGCCAACTCTAGTAAAGCCATGTCTTCTGGGAATTTCCAGTCTTCAAACACATATACCTTCTCAACATAGCTAGAAACAAAATCTGGGTGATGCTCACCATTGTTATATAATGGAACAGCCAAAATTGAATCTAGAAATAAAGAATCAGCTTTATAACGCGAAATGCAATGTGCAGCTGTAAGTACATGTCTACTTGAAACCATACTACCTGAACACCCTCCTCTTTTCGCCCCATCTATAATAGAGAACAATTTTAAACTGGTACGAATAGGGTAATCGGTAATATCAAACTCTTCAAGAGCAGGAACTTTGTAAGTGAATTTTGCTTCAGGAAAAGTGTTTTCTAAAGGAGGATTCTCTGATAGCCATGCTATTTGATCATTGAATGTTCCTAAGTAAAAAGAGGTATGTTCTTCTGTAATGTTCGTATCAAACTCTACAGGTGTCATTACAATCTCGGTTCCCAATTGCAGATCAAATACCTTCAGGTTCCTTGTTTGGGCATAGGTAATACCAGTAATTGAGAGCAGTACTAGTAGCAAGAATTGTCTCATAGTTTGGCGATACGATTAACTCACCTTTGAAACGTTCAACTACATTAACAATTGCACTAACTCCTATCGTTTACCCAATCTTTCTTTTCCACAACTAATACTTGATCGTTTGTACTATGCACATACCCAAGATCATATACGTACTGGTACACCTTACCTTGTTTGGTTTCGTACCTACTTGTGAAATACGTAAAATCGAACCCCAGTTTGTATAACTCCTTAATGTTTATTTGCCTCTTCTCTAAAGGTTGAAACGAAGCTAGTATGCGGTAGTTTTTCTTCAAAAGATTATTGACGTTTCGCATGTTGTTGGTTACGTCTCTTCGCAAATCGTTATTGTACGAATTTCTACAATGATCATCGCAAAACTTCTTATCTCTTCTTCCTATTAGTGGCTCGTTGCAGTGCAAGCAGTTCTTATCCATGGCGAGGCGATTTCCTATCAAGTTAACAATTCTGAACAAATACTACAAAAGATCACCTCAAGAACTCTATCCGACAACAAACACTTACAAACGAAAACGAAACGTTTCGTAACCGAGTAATGGCACAAACACCTTTCATATTTGCTTCATCAAATCGCTTCGATACAGAGGCTTAACATTTAAAATTTAGCACCTATGAGAAATCGTGTACAATTAATCGGACATCTGGGTATGGATCCAGAATTAAAAACTTTTGATAGTGGAAAAAAACTCGTTCGAGTATCTATTGCTACCAATGAAGTATATCGTAATAACAATGGCGATAAAGTAACAGATACCGAATGGCACAATTTGGTGGCTTGGGGTAAAACCGCTGAGATCATCAACGAGTACACTAAGAAGGGAAGTGAACTTGCTGTTGAAGGGAAACTCACCACCAATACCTACGAAGACAAAGACGGCAACAAACGCTCTAGTACTGAAATTCTAGTGAATGATGTAGTGCTTTTGGGTTCAAAATAAAAGCCGTAATCGGTATGGTTTTGTCTGAGGAGCACCAAGCAGAATGAGCAATCATTCGGTTTGGTGTTTTTTTACATCCTGTTTTAAGCGTGCGCAATTCATATAACTTTGCGCAAATGCAAAATCACATGGGGTTATCCTACGCTGAAGAAAACTACCTGAAAGCTGTATACCAACTGACCCGTTACAAAGAAGATGGGGCCACTACAAACGATATTGCGCAAGAAGTAAACACCAAGGCTTCTTCGGTAACTGATATGTTGAAGAAACTGAAGAAGAAAGATTTAGTAAAATACGAACCGTATCGTCCTGTAAACTTAACAGAAGAAGGTCGTACTACTGCCATTCATGTGATTCGTAAACACCGTTTATGGGAGGTTTTCTTAGTAGATAAGCTAGACTTTAAATGGGATGAAGTACATGAAATTGCTGAAGAGTTAGAACATATTCAAAGTCCTAAGCTCATTGAGCGATTAGAGCGTTTCTTAAACTTTCCTACTCATGATCCTCATGGCGATCCTATTCCTGATCGTGAAGGAAACATACAACATCATAAAGACGTAACCATTGCAGACTTAGAGGTTGGACAATATGGGATGATTATAGGATTGAAAGACACCTCTCCCCAGTTTTTACAGTACTTAGATCAAAGCGGTTTAACACTTGGCAAAACCGTGCGTATTGATGAAGTAACTGATTACGATCAGAGTATGGAGATTACGTTGAATGTAAATGAGAAACGAAACGTTTCTTACCAAGTAGCCAAGAATTTATATATCAAGAAATTAACGAGATAATATGGGGCAACAGCAAGTCGCCATCAAGAATAAACGAGCTTCGTTTGAATACGAGTTTTTAGAAAAGTTTACTGCTGGCATTCAGTTAACGGGTACAGAAATCAAGAGTATTCGGAATGGTAAAGCCAGCATCATTGAAGGATATTGTGCTTTTCAAGATGATGAATTGTACATCTATAACATGCACATTACAGAATACGATAAAGGTGGATTCATCAATCACGAACCAAAACGCAAGCGCAAACTTCTTTTACAGCGAAAAGAATTAGATCGTTTACAAAAGAAATTGAAGGATCAAGGGCTAACAGTAGTTCCAACACTATTATTCATTGCTGATAGTGGTTATGCTAAGCTCAATGTGGCTTTAGCTAAAGGAAAGAAAACGGTTGACAAGCGCCAAGATTTGAAGGAAAAAGACGATAAACGTAGAATGGATAGAGCAATGAAGCGATAAAAAAAAGCGAGAGGAAAACCTTCTCGCTTTTTTTATGCTTTGTAGATTAAGCTTGCACTTAACTAGATTTCTTTGGTTTATTAAAGAAGTAAGATAAAGTAACTCCCACTGTTGAGTTCAACCTAAATCCACTATTAGTAGTTCTATTAGATCCCGTTTCTCTTCTGGTTGTTGACGCTCCTGAAATAGGATCTTCTTGAGTAACAATGGTAAAGTCTCCTCCACTTCGTTGGCTCACAAACCCTAACTGATACTCAGCTCCTAACGCAAACTGCTCAGCTATAAAATAATTGAAGCCAATAATTACGTTGGTTCCAAACGTAAATCCTCCAGGCATATCATAATTCCTAGTCAATGTTCCAGAACCCGTAGTATCTGTTAAAACTCTAGTTACTTCAATATCTTCTTTACCAACTGTACCAATTGTTAACCCTGCTCCAACGTACGGATCTAATCGTTTTGTACCAGGAAAATGATACTCAATTGCTGGTTGAATGAAAAAGTCTGTTCTCCTGTAAGTTGAATCATACGACTGACGAGCAACTCCAATACTATCAACCAAATCACTTTCAATTCTAAATGAATTCAAGCCAAACCCTGCTCGAACTGCCAAATTTGGTTTGATGAATTTTCTGATTTGAATAGCAGGATTACCATTAACATCTTCAAGTGATGATACACTAATATCATTGATTATTCCACTTACGTTGAATGTTACTCCCCAATCTCTATCGTTAAACTTTGTAAACCCGTCATGGTTAACTGACTGATCTTGAGCAAATGCGGCTAATCCTATCAGCGATAAGACTAGGAGTACCGCGGCAATTCGTTTATTCATGTGTCTTTAGGTTAAGCACGTGTGAAACGCACAACAAGTAAC
>DIYR01000195.1 GCA_002429085.1 Flavobacteriales bacterium UBA6049 | reverse complement strand
TGTTACGCCTACATGCCTGTGTTTTCTTTGAAAACACGCACTTTCGGCTACTGCGGGCTTATCACTGACTGAATGAACGGCTTGTATTAAGTATATAATCTATGTTTCGCTAAAATCACAAATAGATGGATGCATAAACTATGTGTACATTACCCACATTATTTTATAGTAAAGCGTATGTTAAACTCTATTCAGTAATAATCTCAGACTTTATTCGCTTCAATGAATCATCACTTGAAAAGAAGAATTTCAATTTTTGAATTCCAATATTAGATTTACAATAAAGAGTGATAGATTTTTTATGAGACTTAGTTTTGTATTTATCAGAGTGTAGTTTTGATGAGTAAAGTTCAAAAGAGTCCTTAAAAAAAATATCTTCCAACATTGTTCCTTCAATGCCATCATCATCTACTCCAATGATTAGTGACTCATTTGTATTCAGTAATACAAACAGGTATGCCTTTACGATCAATTCTATTTCTTTAGTTGATTGTTCAAACAAGAAATTTGCCTCTTCAATCGTTTCAATCTGAGTCACAATGGAAGAATCATTAAAAAGCAGACAAAACATCTTTCGGTTATCACCTAGGATATAGCTAGATAAAACCACGCCTTCAAACCCACCGTTAGCAAATTGGGTATCTACTAATGGAACTAAATTACTGTCACATATTGTATTTGGTAAGAATTCCTGAGGATTAATTCTGCTTGAAAGTATGCTATAATGTTCTGAGTTTTTTTTAGCTGTAAAGTATTGATGAACTTTAAACTTTGCTGTGTTTACATCAAGTATGGAGATTTGACTTTTAGCCATTGTTGGGATTAATACACAAGTCAACAGACTGAATAATGACATTTTACCTATTATGGTTTTCTTCACGCCATGAACATTCTCTTGTACGTGAGAATTCAATTCTATCCAATTCATTGAGTGGTAAATTACTTGACTCAAGGCCTTATCCATTAAAGTTCTCCCTATTATTACCAGATTATATTTCCATCCTTATTTACGTAAGGTTTTACTATCTGATTAAAGTTCTTTTTCCCAAAAAAATTAATCAAAGAGAAAATAATTCCAGACTGTCTGTTGTTATGTTTTATAAGTTTACCATCCTTGAAATGCTTCCATTTTCTGAGTTTCTTATTTTTATATTTCTCCATTATAACAATTCGGGAAGGATCTGATGTGAAATACCATCCATTGGTATTGTGACTGACGGGGTAGATGTTTATTACTTCTGAATCGCTTAGCTCTATATTGTAGAAAACATTTTCTCCATTTTCATAGAGGCGAATGGTGTGTATTTGCCATTCATGAGTGATTTCATTTCTGAAATATACAATATGAGCACCATCTCGCTTATTATTTTTATAATATTCGTCAAACCGAATTATTTCAGGATAGCCATTGAAATACAACACGCTATCGCCAATTATTCTAATCCCATATCTAGAACGTTGCCCATCTAATTCGTTACTTTTTACGTGTCCATACTCTAAAAGAATGGAATCAAGTCTATACTCGTAGCGATAAGTAGAATCTGTTAATTGAACATGTGTGACAGACACTTTAACCTTACCAGTTTTAGGGGCAGGAAATACTGAATTAATAGCATTTGATGCTTCTAAGTAAGACCGAATAGTATTCTCAATGTTTTTCCATTCGCCCTGATTCCATACTTTTATGGAATCAGGTTCGGATGTAACTTTTTGCGATTGACCCGGTGTCGAAAAGCTAATTAAAATTATGAGAATAGCAGTAAAACTAGTTTTCATTGAATTGGTTGTTGGCTTGTAAAACTTACTGTTATTTTCTTAAGCTAAATTACACCAAATCAAATGATAAATTAGAGCCTTGACTTAAGATAATCCTCATAAGTGATTTTACCTTTTACGAGTTTTTTCAATGGAAATTTGAGCTTGTTAAAACTTAAATATTTACGAATAAAAGGGACTTTAAATTCTGTTGTGACTATTTTTCCCTGTGAGTCATATTTCCAAACATATTGACACTCACCATTCTTGTTTTTGATAACTCCCCATCGGGTTAGATATTTTCCATCTTCCAGAGTGCCGTTTTTATATAATTCATATAGCGTAATTTGTCCATATTGGTTATAGTATATTTCCGCTCCATTTTTTAAACCATCCGAATAATAGGTAGTAATCCAAGGTCGTAAGTAATCTGAGACTTCTTTATGGTTAAAGTTTGTATACCAGTGTATTGAGCTGGCGTAGTATTGACTGTTCCCTTCTTTCAACCCCGTTAAACGAGAAAAGTTTATTAAAGAATGCAGTCTACTAGTAATGCGTCCATTAGTACACTCAGGAGTATATGTACTAAATATCCCGCAGGGTATACCAGAACACATGTTTCCTTCTATAATTAATACAGAATCGTTTAAGAAATAAGTGATTGATCCGTTTAAAACACTATCAGAATATTCTACATGTGCTGAAATGTAAATATCTTCTATTAGTCCACAAGCTCTTAGTTCTTCTAATGATTCAAATTTATTTGCTTTCCATTTTTGTATTGTAATAAAAGTTCCATCTGTTGGATAAAAGATGAGATTATTTTCTGAGTAATATGCTACATTTTGAGTAAATGATGGTGTGCTAATAACAAGGGTTAAATAGAAAACAACAATACTCAATGATTGATATCTAATATTTGAATATTCTCTGAACATAATTTGAAAATGATTTGGATATTAAAGTATTCTTTTTGTGAAGAATATCATGGGCTTTTTCGAAAGATATGTTTTCGTCTTCTGCATACTTTTTTAATTAGGACTAAATCGAAATAAAGGTCTCCTAATTCATTTGTTAAAACTGCAAATTGATCTATAACTGATTCATCTATGGTAATTGATGTCTTTGAATATCTATGATCCTCAACATGTTCCACTTTATTTGTGGTTCCTAATGGTTGCATTCCATTGGATGTTTTGGGAATATCACTAATGGTTATATAGACTAATAGGATGTCTGTTTTTGCGTTTTCGTCAATTGCTTTACTAATATCACCATATAAATCAAAACTTGCACCTACTGTAAATCCAAAATCTTCTGCTCCTGATACTCCAAACTTTTGTCCTAAATGCTTTGTGTGATCAGATCTCAACGATACATTCTTAATAGCGGAATCAACCTTTTTGGCAAGTTTAGTCTCGGTTTTGACTTCGTTTTGTAATGAACGTCTCTTACTTTTAAGTTGTTTGAGTTCTTTTTTTTGCTGCATCTAAGTTATCTGCTAGGCTATCAGAATTTTCTTCTAGAGTTTTAATTTTTTTCTCTAAGGAGGAAATATCATCTTTGGTAGACTGTAATTCTTCCTTTCTAAGTTGTGCAGTTGATGAATGAGTATTTATTAGGTGGATATTAGATTCTGGATTGTTAGTCTTTTTGCCTGTAGTCGTTTCAGAGTTTATATTTCCTTCGGATTTCGCCTCATTCTCGCCTTGCATCCCATCTATATCCACCGAATTGATGACCTTGTTTCCCGCATTATTGTAGGGCGTTAAATGGGCATAATCAGCAGCCAGTGGGTCAACAGAAATAAACCGGCATGTCCAGGCTGCGTAGTAGCGTGCTCCGTAATAATAGAGGCCACTTTCCCCTACGCACAGGCTGGCTCGTTCAAAAAACAGATCTCCCAGACCTATTTTTCTCCGCCCTTCTTTGCCTACATAGCGGAAGCGTTTTTTAGAAAAAGTGCGGAGTGAGGAATCGCCAGATGGGTAATATTGCTCAGTTATCGCTTTCTTTTCAGCGGTCTTCGCGAACCGGAAAGTGGTTTCCTCACGATCAATTACAGGTCCACCCCAAGAGGTGTTTTAAGCGCAATAAGCCGCTGCCTAAATGGCTTTCTAATACATATACTTTCCAGTAATATCTTCAGGAAAAGCGCTTCCTGTTCGTATTACAACTATGCGCGAACGGTTATCCAGAATATGGGTTTTGTTCTTTTGAAATCTTTACTGTTATTTCCTAGAAATAAACTTAAATATGTGTTTCAATTTTCCCTGAGTTGCTTCAAAGTAAAATTCAATTCGGAAGTCATTATTTCCAGTGTAGAAAACAATTACATCTTGAAAAATAAATCGAACTCCAATTTTGAAACCAAGAGTGGAAATACAGCTCAAAAACTCATGTATTTGAGTCTCGTGAGAAAGATTCAGTTCATTTTGGCAACCAATGAGAAAATTATGGGTTTCATTATGATTAAACTCAAGAGACCAGTTTTCTAACAGATCTTTATCATCAAATGTAAAGGTAAACGAGTCATAAATAAGCTTAGAGCCTTCATTGCCATAATCTTCAAATTTCTTTGGGCTTCCAAAAAGTTCAATTACACGTTCCTTTTTTTGATCAAACTTCTCATTGAAGAAAGGTAATTGTTCACCTTTCAAAAAGTTATTTAGACTTATGCTTTTCATTAATTATTAGTTCTTGTAAAACATATTTTTACACAGAGAGAAATTTATATCTAGTATTACACTTTCAGCAGAAGTGAAAAATCAGTGATAATGATTTGATCCTGTGTGACTTGTGAGTTATGCAAGAGCCTTCATTTTAGTCAGCTAAAGAAGGAGGGTAACTGGAAGAAGTGGAATTTGTAAAGTTTTATAATCATTGGTGTTTGCCAAATTCTATATCTCCATTTAATTCAGCATCAAAAAAACGTGATAATGCTTCTTCATATACTTTACTATTCTTCAACATCTTTTTTTTATCGAAAACTTTTAGGTATTGACTAAGCCTATTGTCTACCGGCATCCATCCAATTTGAATTATTATCTCGTCATTAACTCTTAAAAACTGTAGATCGAGCCCCCCTTCTTCTCTTATCTCATTAATACAAAATAGATTAAGGGAAATAGTTTTGAAATTAGAGATTTCGATCTCATTTTGTTTTGCCACTTTGAAACTAATTGAATCAAAATAGAGAATTTCGTCTTGATCAGAATTCATAACAATAATCTCTAAGCTTTCGTCATTATTTCTTTTTGTTAAAACATTCATCATAATCCAGTACTTGATTCACTTGGAGACCATCCAATTGTTTGAAATGTATCATGCACAACTTTACCAGTCTCTGCTCCAGGCAAATATCCAATTATTCCACCAGTCCCCCCTTGCTAATCCGATAATCTGGAACATTTTGCATAGAATGTCATGATTAGTGTGAATTGGTGTTTAATTGTTGAGTGTGTATCGAAGAGTATTTGAACAAATTGTGATAAGTAGTGAGGTTTTTACGAGTGAAGCTGTGTTTCTTTTTTGATAGTCTTTAACGACAATCAATCATCTTTGCTATGATGAAAAAAAAGACATATCAAATTATATTCCCACTTCTACTTCTTATTGCTATGATCTCATCTTGTAGTTCAGATCAATCTGAAAATAGACTACAAGAAGGTGATTTGTTGTTTCAAGATTTAAACTGTGGAGGATTGTGTGATGCAATAGAAGCGGTAACAGAAGGGGTAGATGGAAAAGATTTTTCGCATTGCGCTATGGTAGTGCGAGTTGGAGATAGTTTGAAAATTATTGAAGCTATTGGAAGTAAAGTGCGCTTAACAAAGGTTGAAGACTTTTTAAAGCGTAGCAATGATGTAGATCATTTACAGAACATTACAATAGCAAGAGTTTCTCAAGATCATCAATCACTTATTCATGGTGCATCTGCTTATGCTTTGAGTAAAGTAGGGGAGCCCTATGATCATGAGTTTTTGTTAGATAATGGAAGTTGGTATTGCAGTGAATTATTGTACGAAAGTTTCAAACACGCAAATGGAGGCGAAGATTTCTTCCAACTATACCCCATGACCTATAAGATGCCAAGTCAAGATGAGTTTTTTCCAGTTTGGGTAAAGTACTACGAAGATCTACAGAAGCCTATTCCTGAAGGAGAACCTGGATTGAATCCAGGTTCTATTTCTAGGTCAGATAAATTAGAGATTATCAAATTGAGGGCGATCTAAAATCCTAATGAAACATACTTAGGATATTTGATGTAATACTTCAATTCGAAAGAGTCTGTACCGAGTGGGGCTAACTTTCTATCCCAACGGGTATAGAAGTGTTTATCAACTGTTGCACCACTTAATTCTTCTACTTCAATTCTAATGTCCTTAGAATTAGAGGTTGGAAGCTGATCATGTACCACCACAGTAACTTCTTTATCTTTCTTGTTTACAAGCTCAAATTCCCAGCCTACATACTGTTTTGAACTGTTACTATAGTTGATTTTTTGTGTGTAGTCTTTGATTTGCGTTTTACGAACCATGATATCGTAATCACGGCTGATAATAAGTTTCAAAGTGTCTTTAGCATTAAACTCAGCTACATCAGTTCTTCCAACATAGGTGTTTTGGTAATAGATGCCTGCTTTTCCTGGAAAGAGACGTAAAGATTGCCAGTTACCTATATGTGCTACCAAATGTGCATATGCATCAGTTGATGGGTATAAATGAAACTTATATGCGGTAGGTATTTCTACTTCTTTCAAATCTAATTGAGTTCCTATTGGGCTACTCAAAATAGAATATGGTGTTGCGATTTCATATTCTAGTAAATTAACGTTAGCCTGATCTGCTAAGGCATTTAGTTGAATTGTTTGAGATTTATCTCCGTATTGAGAAGGCATTCCACCTGTAATTTTCATTCCATCAATGAATACATAATTTTCATCGCTTCTACCTCCTCTTATGTTCAGGTCGCTATAATCGCGAGTATATCCTCCACCGCTACCTCGGTAGAGTTCGTCTTTAGTAACGGTTACACCAGAATAAGTTTGGTCTTTTTCGAATAGTGGAACCTTGTATTCTACCACTTCAAATGATGCCAGCATTTCTACATTGGCAGACATCTTAATGTTTAAGGGAGTTACTTTGTTGTCATGAACATAAACGTTCGAAATGCTTTTAGGCTCTAACCCTATAGCACTTGCTGTTATTTGATAAGCACCAGAATTTATAGGCTTAATAAAGAATACACCATCAAAATCGGTAGCTCCACCAGTAATTAATTCTCCATTTTGTTTAACAGCTACATTAACAAATGGTATTGGTTCACCTGTTTCTTCATCTATTATTTTTCCTTTTAATGATCCTTCTCCTGCAGAAGTTGATATTTCTGGAGTAGGTTTACCTTGCTGAATATACCATGTTCGTTGTTCTGGAATTCTAGCATCGTGGGTTGGATCGGCAGTAGTTAACTTCAGTTTTACCTGATCCCAATTTTCACCTGTTTGTTGATATAAATCTGCTTTATAACGCAGCGTAACAGGCTGGTTTAGTTCTTTTACTTCAAAATCATAGGTAGGGTTCCAACCAGCAGATTTCGTAAAGTATACTACTTCAATTTCTACTTCTTGTTTGCTTTCACTGTAAACACGAGTGAGTACGTTGGTACTGGGCTTTAATCGATCAAGCTTCTCATGGTTAATGTCTTCTATTATTTCTTTTGCATGATCTTGTGCTTCTTCAATAGCAAGTTCAATATCAATCATTTCAGATTCAATGGCATCATGTCGTTCATGAAAGAATTCGGTTAATGCCTTTACAGATTCTGCAGATACTTGCCTGCTATCGATTCGCTGATTTTCTTTTAAAACAACTTGCTCTCGTTTTAGTACAATAAGGTCTTTTTTAAAACGAGTAATAACAACCTCGATAGAATCTAGTTGATCTTCGAAACGTTTTTCGTTATCAGATTCGTGGATATCTGTTACTTCTAGTTTTTCAGGTTGAACAGATCGGATAGCGATTCCGTTGGGGGCTTTAACCTGAATGCTATGTGTTTCTATTTGGTAAGGTAAATGAGAGAAAAGAATGAAGCTATTTCCCGCAGGGATGGAGAGAGTCGTAGAGCGAGTAACGGTGGCCCCTTTGAAAAATATGGTAGCTTCTTTAACTGTAGATTGTGCGATGAGTGTGTCTGCAGCCCGTGCAGCACATGGTACCATGCTGACTATTAGAATAGCCCAACTGAATAAGTACACTGCTTTTTTCATGAGTTGTTCGATTTCCAAAGAAGTTTGTCAATAGAAATCGAACACCCAATCCTGATTCTGTTAGCGGTTGTTTTACATCGTTTAACGGAGTATAAATCAAAATAATGTTTCGTTAATTCAATGCTTTTAAACTTTAAAAGTTTTGAATTCAATTTCCTCCTAATATAATTGGTAAGCCGTCTTTTCCACTTCCTACAACAATCACTTTACTATTAGGAGAATTTGCTAATGCTTCTGTAGCTGAAATACCTTTTTCTTTCAAGATGTTTTCGGTGATACTGGCACTTAAAATACGGTTAGCTACAGCCTTACCTTCAGCATCAATTCTTCTGCGTTCTGCTTCTTTTTTCTCTTTTTCGATTAAGTAATTGTATTTCTGGGCTTCTTGTTCGGCCGCTAATTTCTCTTCAATAGAGTTTTGGATGGTTTTAGGTAGTTTAATAGAGCGAAATAGTAAAGCTTTTAATTCTACATGATTACCAGCCAATACTTGGCGAGTGGATTCTTCTATTCGTTGCTCAATTTCTTGTCGCTTGGTTGAGTACAATTCTTCGGGCGTATATTGTCCAATTATTCTTCTTACAGCAGATCTTAATTCTGGGCGTAATAAGCTTGTTTCATAATCCATTCGGAATGCTCGGTACAAGTGACCGATGTCGTTGGGAATAGGTCGGTAACGTAATGATACATCAATTACAATTCCTAGTCCATCTTGCGAAAGCACATCCATTGTTTCTTCAATCTGACGTTCAGCAATGTCGAAAATGATCAAGTCGTTCCAAGGAGCAATTATGTTTAATCCTTCTGACTTAATATTTTCTACATCTAAACCAGAAGTGTACTTTTTAAAGACCACACCTCTTTCTGTAGGTTCTAAAACTTTAAAGCTACTCCTAAGTCCTACAAATAAGATGATAAGAACGATCCCTCCAATTAGTAAAGGCCTGATTTTTTGAGGATCGAAATCGTTTTGTACTGTTCTGTATTGATTCATATCTCGTGTTTTGAATTATATGTACGAAAATGCTGAGTTTAGTGATACATCATATCATGGAATTGTCCTAAAAGTAGAACTACCTATTCAAATACTTGTTTAATATTGAACATACCAAATGAGGCAAGATGATAAGAATCCCCGATCATATAGAAGAGTTGAAATCTTACCATCCAGGTAAGTCAATTGAAGAGTATAGAAGTGAATTTGGTTTTGAGAAAACTGCTGTTCTTTGGAATAATGAGAACAATTTAGGAGTTCCAAGAATGGCGGTAGAAGAGATGCAGAATGCGTTGGAGGGAATGAACATCTATCCAGATCCACTATCAGAGAAGCTACGCACGGCCATTGCTAAGTTGAATAAGGTAAAGGTAGATCAAGTTTCAGTTGAGAATGGATCTGAGAGTATTCTGGCTAATATGTTCAAGGCATTTGTTGAACCAGGCGAAGAATTGCTTACAACCGAGGGCACGTTCGTTGCTGTATACATTTGGGCTAAGTCTAGTAATGTGTCATCTCAACTGGTTCCATTGAAGAAAGATTTCTCGTTAGATCTAGATGGTCTTGCAGCAAAGATCACTGATAAAACGAAGATCGTTTACCTCAGTAATCCGAATAATCCAACGGGTACAATGTTTACAAAAGGCGATTTAAAATCGTTTTTAGATAAGGTTCCTGAACATGTAATAGTAGTAGTTGATGAAGCGTACTTTGAGTATGCTACATCATTAAGAGATGATTATCCAGATAGCACTCGCCTGAATCACCCTCAAGTAATTACATTACGCACTTTTTCTAAAGCATATGGATTGGCTGGTATCCGTTTAGGATATGCAGTAGGTCCTGCTCGATTAATTGAAGCACTGAATAAAGTGAAGATGACTTTTGCTCCATCTGGTGTTACGCAGGCAGCAGGCATTGGAGCTCTAAAGGATGTGGCTTTTTTACAGCAATCACTGCGCTTGAATGAGTCTGGACTGCAATTATTAAAGGACTGTTTTGAGGAGTTAGGCATTTTTTACGCTACTCCAGCAGCTAACTTTGTGATGATTGACCTTAAATCTGCTGAAAAAGCTGAAGAACTGACCTTAGATTTATTACGAAAAGGAATTTTTGTTCGTTGGTTAAGAGCTTTTGGTTTACCAAACTGTATTCGTGTAAGTGTTGGATTACCAGGGGAAAACGAGCATTTTGTGACAACCTTGAAATCCATTTGGAGGTAAAAAACGAAAAAAAATCAACTTTTTTTTCAGAGCACCCCAACCTTTCGCCAACGAGTACCGTTGATACTATTGACTTTCTCATAGGCGATTTAGGTTAATTTGATTAACAGAAAAGGCGAGTTTGGCGACTCGCCTTTTTGTTTTCAATACTTTAAGCCTTCCAAAACTTTTCTATTAGTTCTAAAGAGACATCTTCTTGTTGTAAATGAGGAATGTGTTTGCAGTTGTCTATTATTCTGCCCTCTGCTTTACTTCCAATTGCTTTTACAATCCGCCACACTTGATCACTTGTCCCATACTCATCTTCATCTCCTTGCAATACTAAAGTTGGCGCAGTTATGGTTCTAATCTCGTCTTCAATATTCCAATTCAAGAACTCATCAGATTGCCAAGTTAGTTGCCATGCGCTGAATAAGGCATCTACATCATTCGGATGATAGCGTTGTAGCTTTGATCTAATCAATGAGTAGTTTGGTACCACACCTTGAATTCCCTGTAAGGTAATTTCTTCTACAAAAGCATGTGCCGCCATTGAAACAACATTTGCTACACGATTTGGAAAATACGCAGCAAAAAGTAGGGCAATACTTCCTCCATCAGAGTGTCCAACTAAATGTACGGGTTCTTTTATTTCAAGTGCATCTAAGAGCTCAGGTAATTCTTGTAATGCATAGTCATGCAAATATCGATGAGTTCGTTCGCGGTCGAAAGGTGTAGATAATCCGTGTCCTTGCCTTTCGTAAACAATTCCATTTGTTTGCAGCCTTTCACACAGTAGTTTTGGAAACGACTTCCATTGACCTATACTTCCAAGGGCTTCATGCAGAAAAATAATTGGAGTGGTATCAAACGAGTTCGGCAAGACCCACTCATAGTGAATCTTGCCGAACGATACATTTATAAATGCCATAAACTAGTATGCTAATAAGTCTTTCAATGCAGTTTCTACTTTCGATGCATTTGGAAGCATAGTAGCTTCTAAAGTTGAATTCAATGGAATAGCAGGCATATTCTCAGAGCCAATTACTTTTACTGGAGCATCTAGCGACTCGAAACAATTAGATTGAATCAGTCCTGCCAAGCTCTGCGCAAACGTATTCATCACAGGTTCTTCAGTTACAATCAAGCATTTTCCGTGTTTACGAACAGTTTCGTAAATCAATTCTTCATCTAATGGAACTAGTGTTCTTAAGTCTATGATCTCAACTTGATCTTTTAATGATTTGCTTGCTTGAGTGGACCAGTAAACTCCCATTCCATATGTAATGATGGCTAACGATTTGCCATCTTTTACTTGAGTAGAATTAGCTTCTTGAACAACACGACCTTTACCAAACGGAATTACATAATCTTCATCCGGCTCTATAGTTTTAGCACCTTCTGTTCCTTTAATTTTACTCCAATACAAGCCTTTATGTTCTAACATAACTACTGGATTTGGATCGTAGAAAGCAGATTTTATCAACCCTTTTAAATCAGCCCCAGTACTTGGGTAGGCTACTTTGATACCTCTGATATTTGATAATACCGATTCAACTGAACTAGAATGATAAGGTCCTCCACTACCGTAGGCACCAATTGGTACACGAACTACTGCAGATGCAGGCCATTTGCCATTAGATAAATAGTAAGATCTACTCAATTCAGTAAACAATTGGTTTAGTCCTGGCCAGATATAATCTGCAAATTGAACTTCAACTATAGGTTTACAACCTGTAGCGGCCATACCTACTGTACTACCAATAATAAAGGCTTCTTGTATCGGGGTGTTGAATACACGATCATCGCCAAACTTTTGGGCTAGCGTAGCTGCCTCTCTGAACACACCACCTAATCGTCCACCAACATCTTGTCCGTATAATAATGCCTCAGGATGTTTTGCCAATATTTCTTGTACGGCAAACAAGGCAGAATCAACCATTACAGTTTTATCTTTTCCAGCTGGCTCACGCTCTCCTTTTTCTTCTGTAATAGGAGTAGGAGCCCATTGGTGGTTAAATAAATCTTCTGGCGAAGGATCTTCAGCTTGGAGTGCACGAGCGTAATCATCTGCTACTTGTTGAGTAGCTTCTTGCTGCCATTTATCTAATTCGGCTTCTTTAAACCCGTTTTCGATCAATTGTCCTCTAAAACGAGGGAATGGATCACGTGCTTCGTGTTCTTCTAAATCATCTCGATACCATTCTTTACGAACACCACTAGTATGATGACCTAATAGTGGAACTTTAGCATGAATTAAGAATGGTCTACGCTCTTTGCGAATTAGTTCAATTACTTCAGCAACCGTTTCGTATGCTTCGTAGAAATTAGCTCCATCAATGCTTCTAACTTCAATTCCTTTGAAACCCTGTGCATACTCAGAAGCATCCATTGCTCTGGTTTCTGCCGCATTTGCAGAAATATCCCACTCATTATCTTGAACGAAATATAAAATCGGAAACTGCTTTAAAGCAGCCATTTGTAACGCTTCTGAAATCTCACCTTCGGTCATCGCTGCATCGCCAATGGAGCAAACTACAACGGCTTTATCGGTACCATCGTTTAATTGTTGCTGTTCACGATATTGAATTCCCATAGCAACTCCAGTGGTAGGAATGGCCTGCATTCCTGTAGCGCTAGATTGGTGAGGGATTTTTGGCTTGTCATCATCCTTTAAAGATGGGTGAGAGTAATAGGTTCTACCACCAGAAAAAGGATCATTTTTCTTGGCCAATAACTGAAGCATACAATCGTATGGCTTCATGCCAATACCCAATAAAATACTGTCGTCTCGGTAGTATGGTGATACCCAGTCTTGTGGCTTTAGTTGTATTCCTAATGCAAGTTGAACAGCTTCATGTCCGCGAGAAGTTGCGTGAACGTATTTACTAGTAACTTCTTTATTCTCTTCGTATAAATCGCTCATTGCACGTGCTTGGCACATCAAGCTCCATGCTTGTTGCAAGGCTTTTTTAGTAGGTTGGTGCTTTCTCTTCTTTTGCTTTGCTGCCGTCATGTAACATCCGTCTTGATAGGCGAAAGTTACAAAGAAGCGTTGTTTTGATTGCTCTTGACTTTAAATACGGAATATATGTTGGTGCATGAATAAAAAAGCCGAAGATCAGAATTGACTTCGGCTTTCATGTAGTGCATATATTTTGATTTAGAAAGTAGCCGTTAGGCCTGCTCCAAATGTTTGCTTGAACTGAGTTCTTGGCCCTACTATATCAGTTCCATCTTCTCGTGTTCCTGTAACGATATCAATGTCATCGTCATAAATGAGGTTAGTTGTCAAGTTTGCAGATAGCCAGCTATTAACTTTCATTACCAATAACACATCCCAAGTGATATCAATGTTTTCGGTATTCTCTAAATAGTTAGAGAAGAAATCGGCTTTAGTTTCAAGGCTAACGTTTTTAACCACTTCTTTTTTCAAGTGAATCTTTGCGTATCCCCCTAGCTCAAATCTGAAGTTAGCTCCATCTTTGGTTTTGACACCATTAGTATCGTATTCGGCTGCATCAACACCAAAATCTCCGTTGTCTGCCAATTCCTGGAGTAACACAAAGGTCATCTTAGATGTAGCAGGAGATATCTCTACGTTGATCCAATCTGTTGGTTTATAGGTTAAACCTAAACCAGCAAATAAATAACCAGGAGCCATTATATGGGATATTCTAACAGCTTCATCGTTTTCGTAGTTGAAACCTTCCGTAAACTGGGTTCTGAAGGTAGTAAGGAATGACGCATCCCACTTTTTGTTTATAACGCGAGAAACTTTGGAACTAAGCTCAAATCGGTCATCTGTTTTTTGAATATCTCCTTCACCTAATTGGGTACCACCAAAGGCCATTTCTAAACTATTGCTCCAAGACCAGTTGTTTTTAGAATAGTTTGCGGAGTACTTTATTAGTGCATTACCAGCGAGTGAATTCTCACCCCCAGCTTGCCAATTCTCAAGACTTACCTGAGAAAATGTAAGACTAAATAATCCATCTCTTTTCCATGGGCCTTCTGTGGCCGTAGAATCTTGAGCAATACCTACAGTTGAGGTAAAGCACGCCACTGCCATGGCTAAAATGGCAATTTGCTTCTTCATAGCTTGATAATTTGAATAAAGGGTTTAGTTAGACTCTTCCTCTGTTGTTGCAGTGCTTTCTGGAGCTTCAGCTGTATCTGGAGTAGCTTGCTCCTCTTTTTTCTGATCTTCTACTACAAACGGGTTTTGAAATCCTTCTTGTTTACTTTGCTTAAGTAGTTGTAATTGTTCTTTCAATTCTTCTACTTGTTGCTTTGCTTGTTCAATTTTTTGCTCAACTTCTTCTTTGAGCTTATTTGCTCCTTTAGAATTAGCAAAGAAACCTAGGTTGTTTTCATATTGAACAATAGTAGCTTTCAATTTGGAAATACGATCGCGTAGCGCTCTTTCTTCACGTTGAACGGCTCTTTCATCTGTTTTTCCTTTGGCATCACCTAAGTCTCTGATCTTAGCTAAATACATCAGTTTTTTAACGTCTTCGGCATCTAGACCAATCTCTTTGTAACGCTTGTTTAATGCGTTTTTAAAGGCATTATTAATTTTGTTTTTCGCTTCAATTGGTACGAATCCAACAGCAGAAAATCTATTTACAAGCTCATCTATCTTCTTAATAGTTTCATTGTCATCACCTCCTGTAGGTAAATTTTCTAACTCTTGAAGAATAGCTTCTTTGTCTTTTAAGTTTTGATCTTGACGTTCGTCTTTAGTGTCAAAGAATCCTTTTTTCGCTTCAAAGAAGTAGTTACATGCTGCACGGAATTGTTTCCATAAACGTTGCTCATCGCGTTGATGTGCCGTACCAATTTTCTTCCATTCACGTTGCAAGCGAATAAGCGTTTCTGTTGTTTCTTTCCAGTCTTCGCTATTCTTTAAATCTTCAGCTTTTTCAACTAAGGCTTTTTTTGCGTCACGGAATTTGTCTTGTTCAGATTTTAGTGACGCATAAAATGCTTTTTTCTGATCAAAGAATTTATCACCAGCAGTTTTAAAGCGCTGCCAGATCATATCATTTTCTTGTCGAGGAACAAAACCGATTGTTTTCCACTCTTTTTGAATGGCGATTACTTCATCCGTTAATTTTCTCCAGCGTTTTTCAGATAGGATTTCTTGCTCCAACATATCTTCAATACGCTTGCATAATTCTGCTTTCTTATCAAGATTTTCTTGAAGCTGGGCACGAACACCTTGATAATGTTCTTTTATTTTATCGAATGCCTTACGTTGCGCATCTTTAAACTTATCGCGTACTTCTTCCCACTTGTCATGGAAAGTAGGTCCGACTTCATCCCACTCGGCACTCAAAGAGCGCGTAATCATTTCTAGTTCTTTGACTTTGTCAACATTGAGTGTTTCATGCATTTTTTGAGCTAATTCTTCTTTCAATTGAAGATTACGCTTCAAATCATGTTCTAACAACTCGCGGTAAATACGCATGTTGTAGAAGAAAGCATCACGTGCACGGCTATAGTTTTGTTGTAATTCTTGATAGGTAGCATTAGCAACTGAACCAATATTTTTCCACTCTTCTTCTAGCTCTTTGATACGAGCCATCGCTTGCTTGATGTTCTCTTCATTAACGAGTTCTTCAATTTCTTTGATGATCTCGTTTTTGCGAGCAAGGTTTTGTTTTTCACTTTCAGCTTTCGCCTTTTCCCAACTGGTTTTACTTTGGGTGAATTTTGTCCAAAGTTCACTAAACACTTGATCTAACTCATCTTGACGAGGGGCAAAGTCTTCTTTTTCACCTCCATCTGCTAAGTATTTTTCAAGTTGTTCTTTGTGGTCGTGCACAAGGATAGTTTGGTAGCTTGCCAAAATATCTTTTCCTTCTGATGCACGCTGTGCGTCCATTGGTTGTGATAAAAGTTCTTCTAGCTTGGTGTTGATCTCCTGCTTGCTCATAAGAATAGGGGATTGTCTTTATTATGGTGCAAACTTAACTGTTTTTTGAATGGTGGAAGTAGGGTTAAAAATACCTGATTCGTGTTTAACGAAAGGGTAATAAAATGAAAGAGGCTACTCTATGTAAGTAGCCTCTGATTTCAATTACTTTTTCTTGAACTGTTGAATGAAGTTTTTGGTGAAGTCACTTAAGACTAATTGACCACTCATGGCCGCTCGTTCAGCCAACAATTCATCCCAGTGATCAGTTCCTTGCCAGAATACTTTCTTCAACATAGCCATTGCTTCTGGATTTGATTTTACGAGTTTTTGAACTAACTCATCAATACCTGCATCAAGTGCAGTAGCATCTTCAAATACTTGTGCATATAAGCCTTTATTCAGTGCCCATTCAGCATCTCTCCATTCAGTGGCATCAATAGCCAATTGAGACATGGCAGATGTACCTACTTTACGTTCTACAGCTGGCCCTACAACGAAAGGTCCAATTCCAACTGCTAACTCACTCAATTTAATGGATGCAAACTTGGTGGCAAAACAATAGTCTGTTGCAGATGCCATTCCAACTCCACCGCCAACAGCTTTGCCATGTACTCTACCAATAATAAACTTAGGACACTTACGAGCAGCGTTAATTACGTTGGCAAAGCCAGAAAAGAATTTTTTTCCTGTTTCTAAATCTTCAATAGCCAATAATTCATCAAAAGATGCACCTGCACAGAAAGCTCTTTCACCAGCAGATTTTAAGATGATTACTTTGATATCATTATTTGCTCCTGCTACAGTAATGGCTTCAGCAAGTTCACCTAATAATTTGCCTGGTAGTGAATTACTTGCTGGATGAAAGAATTCAATTGTTCCAACTCCCTCTTCAACTGTGGTGGTTACGTATCCTTGTTGTGTAATGTCTGTCATTTTGTTTGTTTATATCGGTGTTATGATAGTCCGGTAATTTTTCCTTGCTCGTCAATATCCATGTTTACTGCGGCAGGTGTTGCTGGTAAACCTGGCATACGTAGCATGTTTCCAGCAATAGGTATCACAAATCCGGCTCCTGCAGCAATTTCAAACTCACGAATGTGAATATTAAATCCTTTCGGACGGCCAATGGCAGCATCGTTATCACTCAACGATTTTTGCGTTTTAGCCATACAAATTGGAAGGTGTGAATAACCCAATTGTTCAAATCGTTTTAACTGATT
>DIYR01000164.1 GCA_002429085.1 Flavobacteriales bacterium UBA6049 | reverse complement strand
TGTAAGGCAGGTGCTCTGAACCAGCTGAGCTAATCGCCCTTTTTGTTGTTTTGATCACATCCTTTTTGCGATCGGGGTGCAAATATAAGTGAGTTTTTATTCCTGCCAAACAATCATGAGAAAAAATCGAAAATTTCTGCAACTACAAATGTACTCCCACCAATATATAGGGTATCGTTAGAGGTTAGTCTAGGCATTAGTCGTTGGAGCTGTTCGTGTATGGAACCACCTATCCACTCTGTGTTAAACTGTTTCTTAATGAGCCAATTATGTAGCGTTTTTTTTGAGATTGAACGCGGGTTGTTTGCTTCACAAGAAATGTAAGTGGCATCTATTGGAAACAAATGTGTGAGTGACTCTAAATTTTTATCAGAAACAAAGCCGAGTAACACGAAAAGTGCTCCTTGACGTTCTTTTTGTAGCTGTTCCATGTTGAAAGCAAGTCCTTCCGAATTATGACCAACGTCTGCAATAACCTTTGGAGCTTCTTGTAACAGCTGCCATCTACCTAACAGCTTTGTGTTGTTTGCCACATTTAAAAGACCTTCTTGAGATTTATCGTAGTCAAGGTTCCACATAGAAGCAAGTTGCTCTAAAGCCACATGAACTGTTTGAAGATTCTTAGATTGATACGCACCCTTTAAATCGGTTTGAAGATTTGTTTGTGTTTGCTGATCGGCAAATACAATTAGGGCTTCATTGGCTTGTGCAATTTGTTTGAATACTGAGGTCGTTTCAGATTGGGTTTCTCCAATAACTACTAGTGTATTTGGTTTAATGATTCCAGCTTTTTCTGTAGCAATTTTAGCAAGAGTATTACCTAGAAACTGCTGATGATCAAATCCGATGTTCGTAATAATTGATAGCTCAGGAAGAATAACGTTGGTAGCATCTAATCTGCCTCCCATACCAACTTCTATAATGGCAATATCTAACTCTGCTTGTGCAAAATAGGAAAAGGCCAATGCTACGCTCCATTCAAAGAAAGAGGGTGATACTTTTTCAAAGTCACTTTTGTGCTCTTCTACGAAGTTTGTGACGTACTCTTTTGAAATGTATGAGCCATTGATTTTGATACGTTCTCTAAAGTCGACTAGGTGAGGAGAAGTATACAAACCTACCTTATAACCATTGGCCTGAAGAGCACTTGCCAATAAATGTGAAACGCTACCCTTTCCGTTCGTTCCGGCAATATGGATACATCTTAAGTTTTTTTCAGGATGCCCAAGTTGATCTAACAAGGAAGTGATGGGGCCAAGATCAGCTTTATAGGCAGTTTCACCCACTTTCTGATACATCGGAAACTGTTGAAACAGGTAGCTCAACGTTTCGTCATAAGTCATCATGATTAATTTAAGATAAAGTGATACGTTATCTTACCTACTTGTTCAATAGGTGCATCGGGTGTGGACTGCCACTTAGTTTTTAAAGCCGCTTGAATGGCTTGTTGCGTTAAGCATTCAGCAGAATTAGTGGTTCCTTTACCAACTGAAGCTTTTAAAGTATTTCCGTTTCGATCTACACGAATATCTATGACTACTTTACCTTCTTCTTGACAGGTATAATTTGGTTTGGGACGAGATAATGCTTTTCTATTTCCTAGCTGGTAATTTCCATTACCACTGCCTCCACCTGTATATGCGCCAGCCCCCTTTTCACCATTAATTTGCCCTTTGTTTCCTGTCTTGTTTTGATCATCACCTTCGCTGCCACCAGATTGACTAGAGCTTTGCTTGAATTTGTCTAAAGCACTATTCAGCTTATTACTGATAGTAGGTTTTGGTTCTGGTTCTTCTTTTGGTTCCTCAACTGGTTTTTCTTTTGGTTTTTCTGGCTTCGGAGTTTCTGTAGCTTGCACTTCAGGAGCTTCTACATCATCTTGAGTTACTACTTCTTCGGGAGCGTCAACAGGTGGAGTAGGATCAGTAGGAGTGGGGTCTGGTTGTGGATCAGGAGTAGGATTTGAAACGGGGTCACCAGTAGTTTCAGGTTCTATTTCGCCACTTCCTTCTGCGCTTGTTCCAAAATTTATGGTAATACCTTGTGCAGGTTTTGGAACCATATAAGGAAGACCAACAAAGAGGAATAACAAAAAGAGCATTACGTGAACCAAAATGGTTCCAATAAGCCCTTCGCGTTTATATTTATCTTCCCAAACTTGCATTGGCAGTTCTTTAGCTTCCTCTAGTTGCAAGTACAACTTGATACTTGTTACGTTGCGCAATATCCATTACTTCTACAACGTATTTTACATCAACATTTTCATCGGTGCGAAGCACAATACCTGGTTTTTCTTCCCCAGCTAATCGTTCTTTAAGGATGGCTTCAATTTGACCGGGTTGTACTTCTGTAGTATTGATGTAATAGTGAAGGTCTTCCGTGATAGATACCGAAATATTTTGCTTCCCAGTTGTTTTCTGAGAGCTTTTCGGTAATAAAACCTTCATTCCATTTGGGCTAATTAAGGTAGAAGCAATGATGAAAAATATCAGCAATAGGAATACGATATCCGTCATTGACGACATGCTGAATTCAACACTTACTCTATTTCTAGACTTAATTGCCATACTATGCAGGTTCTTGCAACATATCGGTAAACTTCACATTGATTTCATCCATGATGAAGGTTACACGATCTATTTTACTGATTAAGATATTGTATGCTAAATACGCAATAATACCAATTACCAATCCAGCCGCTGTTGTTACCATGGCTTGCATAATACCACCAGAAAGCTGATCTAATTCAATTGCATTTCCTGCGGCATACATTTCATGGAACGTGTTAATCATACCAATAACTGTGCCCAAAAAACCAATCATTGGTGCAGCACCAGCAATGGTAGCTTCAAGAGAAAGAGATTGTTCAAGTTTGGTAACCTCTAATTTACCCTCGGCTTCAATTGCCATTACGATATCTGGCATTGGTTTACCAATTCGCATGATTCCTTTCTCAATCATCCGTGAGAAAGGGTTATCGACTGAACGGCAAACCGATCTGGCTTTATCGATGTTTCCTTCTTTGATATGACCACTTATTTCGTCCATAAATGCAGTATTTCCTTTTACTACAGTTTGGATAGCTCTAAAGCGCTCAATAAAAATGTAAACGGCTACAATAGAAAGTATACCTAACGGCCCCATGATATACCATCCACCACCTTGGATTAATTCTAACACGCTAAGAGTCTCTTCACGAGAAACGCCTTCCAAGGCAGCAGCAGTTGAATCCGAAGGGGTAGAGATTTGGGCTAACAATGAATGCAACATAAAATCTCTAGTTGTTGAGGTAAAAAACGAAAGGTGGCTCGAAGTTATTGCAAATTATCCAATAATCCACTCGAACATTACGTAGTATACAGCTGCACCAGCTAAGTAACCAGATAATGCCAACAAGCTCATTTTCTTTAAATACCAAACGAAATCAATTTTCATGATACCCATTACGGCAACACCGGCAGCAGAGCCAATGATTAAACAACTACCACCAGTACCAGCACAGTATGCCAAGAATTCCCAGAACAAGCCATCTTGAGCAAAGAAACCAGCATCAGCTAATGGATACATACCCATTGCAGCAGCAACTAATGGCACGTTATCTACAATAGATGATAACAATCCTATAATTACGTTAACAATGTATATACCTGAAGACTGATCTGTTCCGATTGATGTATCTAAATATTGAGCAAGAGAGGTCAATTGTCCAGCTGACTGTAAACTAGCTACAGCAATTAAAATACCTAAGAAAAACAATACAGATGGTGTGTCGATTTTTCGCAACACATGAATCACAGCTAGTTTAGAACGAGCATGCATACTTTTCTTTCGGTGTAAGATTTCAGTTACTACCCACATAAAACCAAGACCAAGTAACACTCCCATAAATGGAGGCATATGAGTCACGGTTTTGAAAATGGGTACTTGTAACAAACTGAAAACGCCTAAGTAGAATACGGTATTTCTCTCGCTTTCCGTTGTCAAATTTTCTTCTTCGTCACCAGCTCTATCTGGTCTTTCCACATGACCTTTCATAGTGAAGCTTAAGATTGTTAGAGGAACTAGTGTTGCTACTAATGAAGGTAAAATCAATTTTGTGATTACCGCAAGAGCAGTTACTTGACCACCAATCCAAAGCATAATGGTAGTAACGTCACCAATTGGAGACCATGCACCACCAGCATTAGCCGAAATAATTACCATCCCAGCAAAAATCCAGAGATCTTCTTTGTCTTTAATGAGTTTCTTTAATAATGCAGACATTACAATAGCTGTAGTAAGGTTATCTAATGCTGCTGAAAAGAAGAATGTTAACAAACATAGTATCCAAAGAAGCGTAGTCTTCTTGGTAGTCTTGATTTTGTCTGTAATTACACTGAAGCCCTCGTGAGCGTCAATCACTTCCACAATTGTCATTGCACCAATCAAGAAGAAAAGTATCTCAGAGATTTCAATCAAATGATGCTGTAACTCGTGAATAATGAAATGGTTTGTCAAAGATGAAACGGTTTCATCAGCTTTGATATCACCAAGAACGAGTCCTTCGGCATAGTGCCTAAAACGATCTAAATATTCCATTCCATGGGAAACAGTTTCCTTAAATTCTGGAATAGACCAGCCGAAATCAACACCTAAAATGGCATCAGCTCCAAAAACGAAAACAGTCCATGTTAGAACACCAGTGAGTAGGGCAGAAGCAGCTTTATCAATATGGATATTGTGCTCTAATGCAATACCTGCATATCCAACTATGAAAATAACAGCCATTAAAATGTACATACGGCAAAGACTTTATTTGATTGATTGCGCGCTAAAGTGCAATGTTTGAATTGATTAATCAATTGCTTTCTATAATGTTCAACTATGCTTAACCTACACCAATTGCTTTAATGCAATTTCGAACGCTGTTTTTGCGATTTGTTGCTTACTAGAATTAGCAGCATGAGCTTTTATCATTGCATCTTTGATAATCTTAGAGGTATCACTAAAGATGGCTTCATCACTCATGTCTATATTGTCTTGCATCAAGTAGCCGAATACTCTAGCCATTCCACAGTTTGAGATAAAGTCTGGAATTACGCTTATTCTATCATCAGTGTATTCAGCAATTGGTCCGAAGAAGATTTCTTTATCGGCAAATGGAACGTTTGCGCCAGCGGCAATTACTTCCATACCGGCAGCAATCATTCTTTCAACTTGATCTTGAGTGATTAATCTAGAAGCAGCACAAGGAATGAATACTTCGGCATTCAAGTCCCAAATCTTACTGTTTACTTCGTCAAATGACAACATGTTTGGAGTAGCTAATTTGTTACCATCTTTCGTTAAGAATAACTCCTTGATTTCTTCAAAGGAGAAACCTTCTTCGTTGATTAAACCACCTTCACGATCGATAATGCCTACTACTTTTGCTCCTTCTTGAGCTAAGTAATATGCTCCTGCTGAACCTACGTTACCCCATCCTTGGACGATCACTTTTTTTCCTTCAAGTGAACCGCCATAAATATCATAGAAGTGCTTAACAGATTCTGCTACTCCGTAACCAGTAATCATATCAGCAACTACATATTGACGAACTGGGTCTGGGGAATATTTTGCATCGCCAATGGGTTGAATAACTCCTTTACGAAGTTGGCCGATTTTCTTGATTTTTTGTGCTTCAGTTGGCTGATAGTGACCTACAAAAACTCCTTCTTGTGGATGCCAAACACCTTGATCTTCGGTAACAGGAATTACTTCGTGAATTTCATCTACATTTAAATCTCCACCTGTTCCGTAGTAGTTCTTCAATAATGGCTTAACAGCTTTGTACCAGCGCTCTAGTACGCCAGCCTTGCGAGGGTCATTTGGGTCGAAATTGATTCCAGATTTAGCGCCACCAATAGGAGGTCCAGCTACTGAAAACTTAACTTCCATTGTTTTTGCTAATGATTCTACCTCGCGTTTATCAAGACCTTTACGCATACGAGTACCACCTCCAGCAGCACCTCCTCTTAGTGAGTTAATTACCACCCATCCTTCTGCTTCTGTTTCAGCATCTTTCCATTCGAATACGATTTCGGGTCTTTTATTCTCAAATTTCTCGAGGAGATCTTTCATACAGCGTTTTATTAGAAATTGATAATGCTATTGCTTAATTGCCTGATTTAAAAATCGAGCAAATGTAAGAAATCACTAGTGTAGGATTGATGCTTAAGAAAAAGGTTATGGAAGATAAATTCCCCCAGCAATGTGATTGTGTTTTGCACCTGTGACTTCCGACAAACAATTTTCTTGTTTGTTTAGTCGTAATGCCGCTAAAAAGGCGAATATGATCGCTTCCTTGGAATCAATTAGTTCATTTGATGGAATAACGAGCTTATTGGAGATTCTGGATTCAAGCCGTTCTATAAAGAAGTCATTGTAAGTTCCGCCACCAGTTACTAATACCCTTTTCCAATCAGGTTTTATTGATTTTGAAACTTGAATAGCAACATGTTCTAGCCAAGTCCTCAGAAAGTCTTCTGGGGTTGCAGAAATAGATTGCATGATAGGAAGAATTTCTTTTTCTGCAGTCTCGAATCCTAAACTTTTGGGATGATTTTGCATGTAATATTGCCAATCATTCAATTGGTTAAGAAGATTGGACAGGATTTTACCAGATCTCGCTATTTCTCCTCGGTCGTCATAGGGCATTCCAAGTTTATTGGCATAATGATTTAAAATAAGGTTGAAGTGACAGATATCGTATCCAACTTGTTTGTTGTTTTCTTGAAATGAGATGTTAGCAATTCCGCCTAAATTCAAACATGCGTTATACTGAGAGAATAGTAATGTGTCTCCTATTGGAACTAGCGGAGCTCCTTGCCCTCCTAGAGCGATGTCCTGTGATCTGAAATCGCCAATAACAGTTTGGTTTGTAAGTGAGGCTAGTACGCCTGAATTGCCTAATTGATAGGTATAACCTAGGTGAGGATCGTGAAAAATCGTTTGTCCATGAAATCCAATGCAGTCAATATCCGTGATCTGATAATCGTGAATGAATGAATTTACAGCTGTAGCAATGTAATTAGTGTAAGTGAAGTTTATGCGTGCAAGAAATTCAGCTGAACCTGAATAGCAAGATTTGAGCTCTTGAATAAGTTTGGATGTGAACGATGCTGAGTGAGTCGCAACAATTTCGAACTTCCAGGTGTTCTTGTGCTGTTCTAAATCAATGCAAACCAGATCAATTCCATCAAGAGATGTTCCAGTCATGATTCCTATAGAGCGGATTTGTTTAGAGAGTCTCTGCATTGATCGGGATATTAGTCAATTAACAAATGAAGCACTATTTTCGTGCACCTTACACGGAGAAGATAAATAGATATACAATGAATTTTCAATTAACTGAAGAACAACTGGCTGTTAGAGATGCTGCAAGAGATTTTGCACAGAACGTTTTGAAGCCAGGTGTAATAGAGCGCGATGAAACTCAAACGTTTGCAAAAGAAGAAATTAAGCAATTAGGTGAACTAGGCTTCATGGGGATGATGGTAGATCCAGCATACGGTGGCAGCGGAATGGACACGATTTCTTACGTATTAGCGATGGAAGAGATTTCTAAAATCGATGCTTCTGTTTCTGTAGCAATGAGTGTAAACAACTCTTTGGTATGTTGGGGATTAGATAAATTCGGTACACACGAGCAAAAAACAAAGTACTTGGTGGACCTTGCAAAAGGAAACAAGTTAGGAGCTTTCTGTTTGAGTGAGCCAGAGGCTGGTTCTGATGCAACTTCTCAGAAAACCACAGCTATTGATATGGGTGATCACTATTTGTTGAACGGTACTAAAAACTGGATTACAAATGGTGGTAATGCTGATACTTACTTAGTGATGGCGCAAACTGATTCTGAAAAAGGTCATAGAGGAATCAATTGTTTGATTGTAGAAAAAGGCATGGATGGGTTTGTGATTGGAGCGAAAGAAAACAAAATGGGTATTCGCGGTAGTGATACGCACACGTTGATTTTTAACGATGTGAAGGTTCCTAAAGAGAATCGCATTGGTGAAGATGGATTCGGGTTCAAATTTGCTATGAAGACTCTTGAAGGGGGGCGTATAGGTATTGCATCACAAGCTTTAGGTATTGCGAGTGGAGCAATGGAATTAGCAGTTGCTTACAGTAAAGAGCGTAAAGCATTTGGGAAGCCGATTCACGAGCATCAAGCAATTGCATTCAAATTAGCTGATATGGCAACTGAAGTAGAAGCAGCTAGATTGTTGTGTTTGAAAGCAGCTCAGGCAAAAGATGCTAAGCAACCATTTGGTGAAATCAGTGCTATGGCTAAGTTGTTTGCTTCCAAGGCAGCAATGGATATTACGACTGAAGCTGTACAAGTACATGGTGGATATGGATATGTAAAAGAGTATCATGTTGAGCGTTTAATGCGCGATGCGAAGATTACTCAGATTTACGAAGGAACTTCTGAAATTCAAAAAATCGTTATTAGTCGTTCGGTATTGAACAGATAATTAGGCGGATTAGAAATAGAAAAGTCCTGATGTAAACATCAGGACTTTTTTGCTTTTATAAGTGTGGAAGCAGATCTTCCATCTTCATACTTCTCGATCCTTTTAGTAGAATAAGTGAATCGGAGATTGGGTCTTTCTCAGTAACTTGAATGAAATCAGCTTTTGTTTTGAAATGCTTTTGGTTTTCATGAAATGAACAACTCGAATAGATTGTTCCGATGAATACGGATTGAATACCTAATTCATGTGCTAAATTTATCATGTTCTGATGTTCATCGTTACTGATCTCCCCTAATTCAAGCATGTCTCCTAAAACTGCCAACTGATTTGTAGCGTCCATACTTTGCAAGCTTTTTAGAGCAAGTTCTACTGATGATGGGTTCGCATTATAAGCATCAAGAATTACGGTGTTTCGTTCAGTTTTAGTTAATTGACTTCTGTTGTTTGCAGGGGTATAATTAGCAATAGCGCTTTCAATTACTTCATTCGGAATGTCGAAATGTTGTGCAATACAGTAAGCTGTTTCTATATTCATTAGATTGTAGTCACCAACTAGTTGTGTTTTACAAATTCCTTCAATTAGACTCTTGAACTGGAGAAAACTTGCTGAGGAGATCTGTTCAAGATGAAGTGAGGTTCCTTTTTTGCCATATGTGATTTTATTCAAATCGTTAGCAATGGACATCAGAAGATTGTCATCAGCATTTACAAATGCAATTTGACTCTTGTCATAAAGATAATCGAAGAGTTCTTTTTTGGCTTGTATGTTTCCATCAAAGCCATCTTCATATCCGCCTAAATGATCTTTACCAATATTGGTGATAATTCCATATTCAGGCTCCGCAATTTGACAAAGAAGTTCAATATCACCTAATTGATTGTCGCCCATTTCAAGCAATAGAATTTCAGTATCAACTGGTGCTGAAAGAACAGTTAGAGGAAGTCCAATGTGATTGTTAAAGTTGCCAGGGGTCGCGGTTACTTTGTACGAGGTTTTGAGTATTTCGTGTAGTAATTCTTTGGTAGTCGTTTTACCATTAGAACCAGTTATTGCGATGACCTTCGCTCCAATAGCAAGACGGTGATCATTGGCTAGATTTTGCAGTGTTTGCAGTACGTTATCTACAAGGATTATATTTTCTCCATGAACTTGAGAATCATCTACCACAGCATAGCTGCAGCCTTGTTTTATTGCATCTAGTGCGTATTTATTACCATCAAAGTTTGCTCCTTTTAAGGCGAAGAAAATACTGTTAGGTACAATTCTTCTGGTGTCGGTACAAACACCTTCAGAGCTCAGGTAAATGTCGTATAACGATGTTTTCATAATAATGTGAGAGAAAATAAAAAGCCCCAATAATTTATAAAACTATCGGGGCTCGAAAAATCTAAGAATATTGTTTAGTAAGCTCCACCAAGACCTTGAGGCGAACCTATTCTATCCATTGCACATCTAAATCCTATGTAATCAGTTGACATGTCTTCATCTAAGAAACGTCTTGTTCCTGGCTGCATCCAATATGCTCTATCAATCCAAGATCCTCCTTTGTAAACTCTTGATCTGTCATTGATTAAAGAAGTCTGTCCGAACTCATACATTGAGTTTGATTCATCTTCAGGTTCAACTTGACCGTCAGCTTCTTTTACCGTTCCCCAACCACCATTCAGGTTTAATTGAGATTCCAAATCACCATCTAAATAGTTGATATTATCGGCTCTTCTGTAGTTACGTCTGTTTGCAGCATCTTTCAATTCTACATCAACATATACCATTTTCCCTAAAGAATCTTTATCGGCTACAATACCATCTTCATCTCTAAGTAGTTTTTTGTAAACATTACCACGAAATGGTCTAAAATCCTCTTCATCTTCGAATGTTAATGGACGATATACATCCATTACCCATTCACTCACATTACCAGCCATATTATACAGACCGTAATCGTTTGGCCAGTAAGAATAAACAGGTGCTGTAACATCTGCATTATCGTTTAATTTACCAGCTATACCCATCTGATCACCACGACCTCTTTTGAAGTTAGCAAGCATTTCACCAACATATCTTTCTTCAGGGTTACGCACGGCATGACCATTCCAAGGCCATTGTCTTCTCTCTATGATATTTTCACCTAACGAATTTCCAATTAAACCATAAGCAGCATACTCCCATTCTGCCTCAGTTGGGAGTCTATAACGTGGAAGTAGAATACCATCTTCCATTTTCACATTACGATAACCAGGACTATTAGGTCCGTCCCATGGGATTCCATCTTTACGCTTTTCACCTTCGTACTGTGCATTTAAATATGCTTCGGTATTGAAGTTATCATCGGAAACCTGATTAGGATTGTGGTTATATAAACCTTCACGAACCATGATTTGCTCATTCACACGATCAGTACGCCATCTTGCAAATTCAGCAGCTTGCTTCCAGCTAATACCTACTACAGGGTAGTCTCTATACGCAGGGTGACGTAAGTAGTAATCTACGTAAGGTTCATTATACCCAAGCCTTTTTCTCCAAACTAAAGTATCTGGTAAAGCTTTCGCGTAAACGTCTGGGTAATCTTCACCGTATACACGTCTAACCCAGTATAAGTATTCCAACCAGTGAAGGTTCGAAATTTCCGTTTCGTCAATGTAGAAAGAAGATACTGATACTCTTCTAGGAACAGAGTTCCAATCACTCATTACATCGTCAAGGACACGTCCCATAACAAAGGTTCCACCTTCAACTAATACCAAGTTTGGACCAGTTTCTTGCTCCACAAATGGTAATTTCTGAAAGTCACCGTTCTCTTTGTTATTATAGTCCCATCCAGTAATACTTGATGATTCATAACCACATGAACCGACAAGCATTGAAAGGGCGAATAAAGATCCAAGTACTTTTTTCATAAGAAGTTGTTTTCGTCTGATGAAACGTGGCGCTAAAAATAATATTATTTGCGAAGATTAGAATGAAGGACAAGAAAGTGACCTAAATCTTCTTGGTCTGTTGGCACATTTTAACTGAATTCCAACTGAAATTTCGTGTGATCCACCAGGTTCATTCGTAAGTTGAGAAACTGTTATATCGTAACTATATCCAAATCTAAAACGCTCCAGTTGAATTCCTCCTAGTAAAGCGAATGCATCCTGATTTCTATACCAAAGACCCGCTACAAAAGGCCCTTTTTGTCCATATAAACCTAGCATAAATTGTTCTGAAGGTCCCTGACGTTTGTATAGTATGTTTGGAGAGATTGAACCTTCTTTCGGGTACCTCTTGTTAAATGCGATGTTGGCTCCTGCGTGGAAAGTATATTTCCTGTAAAGGCGAGCATCATCATCAGAAAAGAATGATTCGTTAGGCTCGGTCAAATGATGTACAGCGAATCCAACAAAAATATTTTCTGAATATCCGAGAAAGCCAAGTGAGAAATCAGCACCATTAACTTCGTTTGACGCTGGAGTTTCATCTGTTTCATAAATAAAACCATAGCGCTCATCTATCATGTCGCCAAACGTTAAGTTACTCCAGTCGATACTTTTTTGAAAGAAAGAAGCTTGCAGTCCTGCACGAACGGAAAATTCTCGAGTAATGTTTAGCGTGTAACTATAGATCCCTGAGATATTTGTTGTTCGTAATGTACCGTTTCCTGCTTGATCATTATAAACCAAAGCTCCAATCCCTCCAGAAAGAGCACTAATTTGTTGGTCATAAGATGCACTATACGTTACATATTGGCCTGGTATAGAGGGCCATTGATTTCTGTAGTTTAGATTAAACCTCGGGCAAAGCTTTGAGCCAGCAAAAGCAGGGTTGAGATACAACGGGTTAGCATAGAACTGAGTAAACTGAGGGTCTTGAGCCCTGACTTCCAAGTTCATGAAACCGACTAGTATCCCAAACGTAAGTATGAATAAAAGGTTTATTCTAGATTGCATACTGTGTTATAGTCCGAGAGTGGCAAGTATAAGAATTAATTTGCAGATTGTTAAGTGTAAGTTTTTTTAATCTTAATCACGTATAATGGGCAATAGGTTTTGCATTTTCGCGTTTCGCAAATGTTTTGGTTAGAGAGGTTTAATAGTAATTATTTCATGATAATAGAACGAATAAAGCTTGTTTCCATTGTATGTTTTTTTCTAATGCTCAATCAGTGTTTGTTAGGTCAAAGAGCTGGTTTGGAGAAAATAACATTAGAGTGGGAGGGAGTTCAGGTTGATCAAACATTTGAAAATCAAGAGCAGAAATATGTGTCCTTTGAAGGAGCAACCATCAATACAGATTCGAACTGGCTACCTTATTTTTCGGTTAGCTATGAATTAGGTTATAATGCTTCAGGATCTTTTTTAATGAAAGATCTCGTGTTTGAACCTGTTACTAAGGATGAAGAAACGATATTGAGAAAATTGGACTATCAGCTTTCCGATATTTCTATACATGAATATGTTAGTTATAAACGAAAAAAATCGTTTTTGGAAGTGTTCTTTGTTCCTATACGTTTAAACAGGGCTACTGGTAAATATGAAAAACTGGTGAGTTTTGTACCAGTTGTCTCGAAGTCTAATTCAATTACTAATCGGAATAAAAGAGGAAGAACGTACAGAACGAATAGTGTCTTATCCCAAGGGAATTGGTATCGTATAGCGGTTACAGAAGATGATATATATAAGTTGACGTATAGTGATTTAGTGCGGTTGGGACTCTCGCCAGAATCGCTAGATGCTGCGTCTATTCGTGTTTTCGGAAATGGTGGAGGGATGTTACCGTTTAATAATTCTGAAGATAGAATAGATGATTTGGAGGAAGTAGCAGTTCAATTCGAACTTGGCAATGATAATGTTTTCAATAGTGGAGATTATTTATTGTTTTACGGTCAGGGTCAAGATAGATGGAACTTCAGCGGTTCTAGTTACAGCCATGTTAAGAACTTTATGGCTGATACAACTTATTATTTTGTAACTACTGATTATTCCTTAGGGACACCGAAAAGAGTTACCACTTTATCAAATCAAAATTCTCCTCAAGTTTCTATTAATACTTATGATGATTACAAATTTTATGAAGTAGATAGAACAAATCTGATCAAGTCGGGAAGAATGTGGTTTGGAGAGTCTTTTGCCATTCAGAAAGAATATACCATTCCTTTTGGTTTTACTAGCAGAGTTGTCTCGGAACCAATATTTGTGAGAGCTTCTGTTGCGAGTCGTGCAATTAGGCGATCCAGTCAATTCACACTTAGAGCAAATGATCAGGATTTATTTACCATAGATTTTCCTACTGGAGTAACTTCTGGTTACGCAAATGATTTTGCTATTGTAAAAAGGAATGAAGGAAGTATTGTTACAGGAGGGGCTTCCGTAAGTATTGATGTTGAGTTTGAAAATAAGAGTACCGCAGACAATGGTTGGCTAGATTATATTGAGATAGTGGCAAAAAGCAACTTGGTTTTTTCTGGTAAATCATTTGCCTTTCGCTCTAGGGAAGAGCAAAATGTTCAGTATGCTCAGTATACGATTACGTTAAACGCTAATCGTATGGCTATCTGGAATGTTTCAAATCATAACGAGGTATTTGAAGTTGTTAATTTAACGAGTCAACCATCAGCAAGCTTTGTTAGTTCTTCTGGAGCAGAGTTGAATGAATTCATGGTATTTGATCCAACCTCTTGTCCAAAACCAACTCTCATTGGGCAAGTTGCAAACCAGGATCTACATAATTCACCTCAGGTAGATTATGTGATTGTAACTCATCCGAGATTTTTGGCTCAAGCAAATGAATTAGCAAACTTTCACCGTGAAACATATCAATACGAAGTACATGTAGTTACTACTAATCAAGTATATAATGAGTTTTCTGGAGGGAATCAGGATATTACTGGAATTAAGAGCTATATGAAGATGCTTTATGATAGAGCTGGATTAGATGATAGTAAAATGCCGAGGTATCTACTACTTTTTGGAGATGGATCCTACAACTACAAATCTAGAGACGAGAGTAATTCAAACTTTGTGCCCTCTTACCAATCACTGAATAGTGTTCAGCCTACAAGATCATACGTGAGTGATGATTATTTTGGTTTTTTGGATGATTCTGAATCAGATAGGTTAACCTCTTCTCTGGATATAGGTATTGGAAGGTTTCCAGTTCGCACAGTAACTGAAGCTAGAAATGCTGTGGAAAAAATAAAGCGTTACCATAGGCGTCCAGATATTCTTCAACCATGGAGAGGTGCTTTAACTTTTGTTGGTGACGATCAAGATAACCGTATTCACATGCGTGATGCTGATGACCTTGCCAAACGAGTACAAAGAAATTACCCTATATATAACTTGAATAAAATCTACTTCGATGCCTATCCTCAAGTAACATCAGCGGCTGGGCAAAGATATCCGCGCGTCAACGAGGCAATTACAGACGCTGTATCTAGAGGTACATTGATAACAACATATCTTGGTCATGGAGGCGAAACAGGTTGGGCGCATGAACGCGTCCTTACAGTGCCTGAGATAAACGGATGGACGAACTCAGATAGATTGAGTCTATTTTTAACTGCTACTTGCGAGTTTAGTAGGTACGATGATCCAGATCGTACATCTGGAGGTGAATATGTTTTCTTAAACCCTGATGGAGGAGGTATAGGATTGCTTACAACCACACGTTTGGTCTATTCTTCTCCAAACAAGGAGTTAGCAGATACTTTCTTTGAACATGCATTTAAAAAAGTAAATGGCAGTTATCCTTCTCTAGGAGATTTGTTGAGACTATCTAAGGACCCAAATAATATTACTACCAGTAATGGTGTGAATTATAGAAATTTTGCTCTACTCGGAGACCCAGGTATTCAATTGGCCTATCCTGATTATCAAGTAATGCTAAGTCAGCTTCCAGATACTATTAAGGCACTTGAACAAGTTACGATAAAAGGATACGTTGCTAATGAGTATGGAGTAAAATTAACCGATTTCAATGGTGTTGTTTATCCTACTGTTTATGACCAACCTAGAGATATTGCTACACTAGATAATGACGGGGTTGGGGTATTCAATTTCCAAACACAAACTAGTCCTGTATTTAGAGGTAAAGCTAGTGTGAAGAATGGTGATTTTACTTTCACATTCGTTGTTCCTAAGGATATCAGCTTTACTTATGGAACGGGAAGGATAAGTTTGTACGCTACAAATAATGAGGAAGATGCACTTGGTTTTTCTGAGGAGTTTACAATTGGTAATCGATCGGATAGCGCAGCAAATGATAGTAAAGGTCCAGAGGTTCAGTTATGGATGAATGATGAACAATTCGTTATGGGAGGAGTAACAGATGAGTCTCCAATATTGTTGTCAAAAGTGTTTGATGAACATGGAATTAATACAGTAGGTAATGGTATTGGCCATGATATAGTTGCTGTGCTAGATGAAAATACTGCTGAAGCTTTGATACTGAACGATTATTATGAATCTGAAACGGATAATTTCCAGAGAGGGCAAATCAATTACCCGTTCTCATCATTATCAGAAGGTAAGCATACGCTAAGTTTAAAGGTTTGGGATGTTTACAACAATAGTGGAGAAGCTAGAACTGAGTTTATTGTTGCAAATTCAAGTGAATTTGCTATTAAGAACCTATTGAACTATCCCAATCCATTTACCACATATACAGAGTTCCATTTTGATCATAATGCGCCAGCTCAACCTATGAGCATACGTATACAAATATTTACCATTGCTGGTAAATTGGTTAAGACGATTGATACGGAGTATATCTCAGATGGTTACCATGCAGGGCCAATCGTTTGGGATGGGCTCGATGATTTTGGAGATAACATTGGTCGTGGAACCTACATTTATCGAGTTCAAGTAACTCCTCCTTCAGGTGAAAAAACAGAGGAGTTTGAAAAATTGGTTATTTTGAAGTAATTACACTAAAACATCAGGCAAACAATTCCGTTATATTTGCCACTCATTGATGAAAAACATGAACATTTCATATAGACTAGTATTAGTTTTTGTTGCCGCAACCTTCATATTTCAGTCCGTTAGAGCCCAAAATATTAATGGGGGTGATGTAAATACAATCACTACAGCTGCGCCATTTTTAACTATCGCACCTGATGCACGTCACGCAGCTATGGGGGATGCGGGTGTTGCAACCTCACCAGATAATGCATCAATTCATTGGAATCCAGCTAAGCTCGCTTGGGTAGATCAAGAGGCTGGTGTTGCAATTAATTATACGCCTTGGTTAAGAAATTTGGTTCCAGATATTTCTCTTTCCTACTTAAGTGGGTATTATCGTTTGAATGATATGTCAGCAATTAGCGCATCATTGCGTTATTTTAGCTTAGGAGATATTCAGTTTACGGATGAATTTGGAAATAATACCATTCAACATAGACCAAACGAATGGGCATTAGATGGTGCGTATTCAAGAAAGCTTTCTGATCGCTTTTCTGCTGGTCTGGCTTTAAGGTTTGTATATTCCAATTTAACAGGTGGGCAAGATGTTCAAAACGCTCAAACTAAACCTGGTTTAGCTGTTGCGGCTGATATATCCGCATATTATCAAAATGATGATATTGAAATTGGTGGCAAAGAAGCGACTTTGGCCTTTGGTGCGATGATTAGTAATATTGGGAATAAGATGTCTTATTCTAATTTAGATGAGGAAGATTTCTTGCCAATGAATTTCAGAGTTGGTCCACGTATAACGCTTCATTTAGATGATTATAATGATCTTTCTTTCCACTTTGATGTAAATAAATTGTTAGTGCCTACACCACCAGTTTATGATACAGATCAGGGTTCACCAACCTATAGGCAGGTTATGGCAGGAGAAGATCCTAATAGAGCTGTTGCTAATTCCATTTTTACCTCTTGGACAGATGCCCCTGGATTTGTTCAATACGATGAACAAGGAAATCCATTGTTAAATGATGATGGAACATATCAGGTAGAAGATGGAAGTGTTTTAAAAGAAGAACTTCGCGAGTTTTACTTTGGATTCGGTGCAGAGTACTGGTACAATAAGGTATTTGCTGCCCGCATGGGATATTTTACAGAACATGCATCTAAAGGAAATAGAAAGTACCTGACTTTTGGTTTAGGTTTAAAGTATAATGTATTTGGAATTGATTTAGCTTATTTGGCTCCGTTCTATGTTGGAAATCAAAGAAGCATTCAAAATTCTCCATTACAGAATACATTACGCTTCTCTTTATCGTTTGACTTTGATGCGCTTGGTTCAGGAAATGATGAAGAAGCAATAGATGATCCTCTAACTAATTAATGGGTAAGTTAAATAAGATTCAAGCTGAGTATATTCAGCATACGTTTGCTGAACTAGATGACTCTTTGAAAGAATTGATTTCGAAAGCTAAAGAGGCAACTCTCCATGCATATGCTCCTTACAGTAACTTTAAGGTGGGGGCTGCAGTATTATTAGATGATGGCTCAATTCATATAGGATCTAACCAAGAAAATGCAGCTTTTCCGTCTGGACTGTGTGCAGAAAGAGTTCTATTAAATTACGTACATTCTAATTACCCTAATTTAAAGCCTTTGGCAATGGCCATTACGGCTCAAAATAGTGATGGGTTTACACAAGAACCTGTTACTCCATGTGGAGCTTGTCTCCAAGTGATGGGCGAGTTGGAAAAGTCTTGGGATATTGAATTGCCTGTTTTCCTTTCTGGAGAAATGGGAATTATTGAGGTTAAGGGTATTCATAATTTCTTGCCATTTTTCTTTAATGGAACATTGCTAAAATAAGGCTGTTCAGGTGCTTTATTGCACGCTTGATACAGAAGCTTTGCTTCAAGCTTATTTTGAATAAATTTGCTCCACTTGTAAACGTAGATTAGCAGCGTTATGGCAGCGAAAAAAACAAAACCAAAATATAGCAAAGAGCAGTACCTTAAGTGGTACGAAGATATGCTCGTAATGCGCAAGATTGAAGAAAAAGCTGGACAACTGTATACCATGCAAAAGTTTGGTGGTTTCTGCCACTTATACATTGGCCAAGAGGCCGTTGTTGCAGGGACAGCTTCTGGATGTGAAAAAGGAGATAAGCACATTACCGCATACAGAGATCATGCACATCCAATTGCTTTAGGGGTTCATCCTAAATATATGATGGCTGAGTTGTACGGAAGAACAACGGGGATGTCAAAAGGTAAAGGTGGGTCTATGCACATGTTCCATAAAGATGTAAACCTTATGGGGGGACACGGAATTGTTGGAGCACAAATTCCAATGGGTGCAGGGATCGCATTTGCTGAAAAATATAATGGTACTACCAATGTGTGTTATGCTTCCATGGGAGATGGAGCGACACGTCAAGGTGCGCTTCATGAGACATTCAACTTAGCCATGTTGTGGAAACTACCAGTTGTTTTCATTATTGAGAATAACAACTATGCAATGGGGACTTCCGTAGAAAGGTCAAGTAACGTTCATGATTTAACCATGTTGGCAGCTTCTTACGAAATGCCTTCGGAAGCAGTTAATGGAATGAAAGTAGAAGAGGTACATGAGGCTATTCAACGGGCTGCTGAAAGAGCGCGTAAAGGTGAAGGTCCAACGTTGCTTGATATCAGAACTTATCGTTATAAAGGTCACTCAATGTCTGATCCTCAGAAGTACAGAACTAAAGAAGAGGTTGCTGAGTATAAAGATCAAGATCCAATTGCATGGGTATTGAATACGATTAAGGAGAATAAGTTCGCTACGGAAGAAGAAATCAAAGAAATTGGAGTTCGTGTGAAAGCAGTGGTTGAAGAGTCAGTGAAATTTGCAGAAGAATCTCCACTTCCAGAAGGAAAAGAATTGTACGAAGACGTTTATATGCAAGACGACTATCCGTACATGATGGACAATAAATTCAGAGCATAACAACAAACTTGGCGCAATAGATATGGCAGAAGTAGTTAGAATGCCAAAACTCAGCGATACCATGACTGAAGGTGTCGTAGCAGAATGGCATAAAAAAGTAGGTGATCATGTTGATTCTGGTGACTTACTAGCTGAGATCGAAACGGACAAAGCTACCATGGAGTTTGAATCCTTTCAGGAAGGTAAACTTCTATACATTGGTGTTGAATCTGGACAAACTGCACCAGTTGATTCTATCCTTGCTATCTTAGGTGAAGATGGAGAAGATGTAAATGCTATCCTTGAGGAAGAGAAAAATGCTACCCCAGCTGTAGAAACTGTGCCAGTACAAGCTTCAGCTCCAGAGCCTAAAGTTGAAACTGCACCAGCCTCTACAACTAATGCTCCGCAACCTCAAGTTGCTGTGCCGGTAGTTGCATCAAATGGTCGTGTAAAAGCTTCACCTTTAGCACGTAAAATGGCAGAAGAAAAAGGATTTGATCTTGCTCAAATTCCTGGTTCTGGAGATGGTGGAAGAGTGGTGAAGGCAGATGTTCAGCACTTTGTTCCTGTCGGAACTGCATTAGTAAGTGCCGTTGGTATGACAGAGAGCTACAATGAAGTGCCAGTTTCTCAGATGCGTAAAACGATTGCAAGAAGATTAGGAGAGAGCAAATTCTCTGCTCCACATTTCTACTTGACAATTGAAATAGATATGGACAATGCAATGGCTGCTCGCAAGGCTGTAAATAACGTTGCTGATGTCAAGGTATCTTTCAATGATTTCGTGATTAAGGCATCTGCAATGGCGTTGAAAAAGCATCCTGTTGTAAACTCTGCTTGGTTAGGCGATAAAATCAGGTTCAATGATCACGTACATGTTGGGGTTGCTGTAGCTGTTGATGAAGGATTGTTGGTTCCTGTTGTTCGTTTTGCTGATACAAAGTCACTTTCTCAAATCTCTAAAGAGGTAAAAGAATTGGCTGGCAAAGCAAGAGACAAGAAGTTACAGCCTTCTGAGTGGGAAGGAAATACATTCTCTATCTCAAACTTAGGAATGTTTGGAATTGAGGAATTTACAGCGATCATAAATCCACCTGATTCATGTATTATGGCAGTTGGTGGAATCATTGAAAAACCTGTTGTTAAGAACGGACAAGTAGTTCCAGGTAATGTGATGAAGGTAACAATGAGTTGTGATCACAGAACTGTCGATGGAGCATCTGGTGCTGCGTTCTTGAATACATTCAAAGGATACTTGGAAAATCCAATTACGATGATGGCATAGGCTAAAATCGAAATGAATAGTTTAGAATCCAACGGTGAAAATCGTTGGATTTTTTTTTGAATCGATGCCTTATTTTCGTGAGTCATGTTAAAGCTGAAAACCCCCATAGAATATGTGAAAGGTGTAGGACCAGCGCGAGGAGAATTGCTACAGAAAGAGCTAAACATCTTTACGGTTCAAGATCTCATTCAGCATTATCCGTTTCGGTATGTAGATAAATCTCAATTCTACAAAATAAATCAGCTTTCTCCCGATATGCCATCTGTGCAGTTTATTGGTAAGCTAGGCGAGGTAAGAGAGTTAGGGTCGGCAAGAGCTAAGAGGCTTGTGGCACAGGCATATGATGATACAGGAAGAATAGAACTTATCTGGTTCAAGGGCATAAAATGGGTTAAAAGCAGCTTGAAGTCTGGAGGCCAATACGTGTTTTTTGGGAAGCCATCGGTTTTTAATGGTAATTTGAATGTTGCCCATCCTGAAATAGAGTTATTATCCGCAGCTTCAGAGAAAAGAACCTCTGTTTTACAACCTATTTACAGTACTACAGAGAAACTATCGGTAAGAGGTTTAAACAGTAAGGGAATAGAAAAATTGGTCAAAGCAGCTTTGCCAGAAGTCGCCCAAGAATTATACGAGAATATTCCAACGAATCTTCATGAGCAATATCGTTTAATGCCGAGAGGAGCAGCCATCAAATCGATTCATTTTCCTGAATCGAATGATTATTTGAGAGCTGCAAGTTTTAGATTGAAGTTTGAGGAGCTTTTCTTTCTACAAATGCAAATTGTACAGTTGAAGTTGAATAGACAAAATTCAACTCCAGGTTATGTGTTTGGGAAGGTGGGAAATCAGTTCATGCAATTCTATGAGCACCATATTCCGTTTGAACTAACCAATGCTCAGAAACGTGTGGTTAAGGAAATACGACTGGATTTGAAACGTGGACTTCAAATGAATCGTCTCCTCCAAGGAGATGTAGGAAGTGGAAAGACCATGGTAGCTACATTAGCAATGTTATTGGCTATCGACAATGGATTTCAAGCCGCATTAATGGCTCCAACGGAGATTTTAGCTAATCAACATGGAATTGGAATAGCAGAACAGCTGCAAGATTTGCCAATTCGGGTGGAGTTGCTTACTGGGGCAACTCCTGCATCCAAAAGGAAAGTACTACATGAAGCACTTAGATCTGGTGAGATTGATATTTTGATCGGTACTCATGCCTTACTAGAGGATACTGTTCAGTTCAAAAATCTTGGACTTGTGGTAATAGATGAACAACACCGATTTGGTGTGGCACAACGATCTAAGATGTGGCGTAAAAACGAATTACATCCACATGTATTAGTTATGTCAGCCACACCTATTCCAAGAACGCTTGCGATGACCTTGTATGGCGATTTGGATGTATCGGTCATTGATGAGCTGCCTCCTGGAAGAAAACCGATAGAGACACGTCATTTAAGAGATTCTTCAAGGCTCAAGATATTTGAGTTTATGAAACAGCAAATTAATGCTGGTAGACAAGTATATGTAGTTTATCCCTTGATTCAAGAATCTGAAAATATGGATTATAAGGATCTTATGGATGGATTCGAGAGTATTACACGTGCATTTCCCTTACCGAACTATCGCGTATCTATTGTACATGGAAAGATGAAGGCAGCTGATAAAGACCATGAAATGAATTTGTTTGTGACAGGTCAAACTCAAATTATGGTAGCTACAACTGTTATTGAAGTTGGTGTAAACGTTCCAAATGCCTCTGTAATGGTAATAGAAAGTGCTGAACGATTCGGCTTATCTCAGTTACACCAATTGCGTGGTAGGGTAGGTCGCGGAGCAGACCAATCATATTGTATGCTGATAACAGGTAATAAACTTTCAAAAGAAGCTCGCGAACGCATGGATACTATGGTTCGAACTACGGATGGATTTGAGGTAGCAGAAGCAGATTTAAAATTACGTGGGCCTGGAGATTTAATGGGAACCCAACAAAGTGGTATGGTTAATTTAGCCATAGCTGATTTAGCAAAAGATGGACAAATAATCCCACTAGCTAGAGAAGCAGCTATTAATATCTGGAAAAACCATCCAGCTTTAGAAGGAGACGGTCTAGATGGTTTGAGAGCGTTTTATCAGGAGCAATTAAAGAACCATCCTAATTGGAGTAAGATTTCTTAATTATTGAAAACATTTTACGCCTAATTGCAAATGCGAATTCTAAACATTATCATTGTCGGTAATAATAACTTTAATCATCATGAATAAACTCAAAACATTACTGTTTGCCGGAGTATCAGCATTTGCTTTAGCTTCTTGTACTACGTATACAGTTTCGGTGAATACCAACGGTGTAGGTTCTAAGGAAGGAGAAGTTACTGCTTCTGGTTGGAAAGTAACTCAAGATGTTACAATTGCTAATGCTGCACAGAATGGTGGGATTAACGAAATTGGTCTTGTAGAATACAAGTATCGTCAAATCATTATTTGGACTCAACGCCAAATGAAAGTTTACGGAAACTAATTAATCAGCTAGGAACATGAAAAAATTATTTTTTGCAGCGGTTGCAGGGTTAGTTCTAGGAACTTCTTGCACAACAATAGAACCAGTTACAGCCACAGACAATCCAATTGGAAACAAAGTAGGTACTTCTTCAAATAACTGTGTTTTCTCCTTAGGGAGAATGGTTACTGCAGGTGGTGAAGGTTTCCAGCAAATTGGTAATGGAATGTGCTTTAGCAGTACGTACGGTCTTAAAGAAGCAGTAGATAATGGTGGGATTAATAAGGTTGCTACAGTAGATTTAAAGTCTACTTGGTATGTGTTTTTCACTAAGTATGAATTAATTGTAACAGGAGAATAAGATATGAAAAAAGTATTGAGTATTGCAGCTGTTGCAATGGCAATTGCTGTTAGTTCTTGCAACGTTGGTGGTCCAATTTTGACTACAGAAGTTCCAACAGGATCCAAAACTGGAGAATCTAGTTACAAAACTATTTTAGGAATGAACTTTAGCGATGGTGATAGAAGCATTAAAACTGCTGCAGAAAATGGTGGGATCACGCGCGTTTCTACAGTAGATTACAAAGTAGAATCTAGATTTTTTACTACTCGTTACATCACTATAGTAACAGGAGAATAAGAGTTGAATAACTATTTTGAAAAAATAGATGAAAGCCGGTAGTTTATACTATCGGCTTTTTTCATGGAAAATGAATATGAAATGGTTTGTTTTTATCGTGATAATGGCTTCTTTATCTAGCTGTTATACAGAAGTTGCACCAGTTTTCGGACGTGAATGCTATAATTACGACCGAGGTGATATCGTTATGGAGTTAGATTCACTGGCAAAATATGAGATGCTTGGTGTACACTCTGTACTGACAAATATGCCACTGCAGGCGTTCTTACTAAATAGGTATATAAGGAATGAATCTCGCGCAAATCTAATTTTGGTAGGAGTAAATAAAAGCACTGATTTATTCAGAAAAGCGTTTGTATCAAACTTGAAACTTCCAATTATAGAACAAAGAGAGGATAGCACTGGATTACATTTACTGCTTGAGCAAGACTCTGTTATGCTCTATTGTATGCTCGATCCAGTTTTAGAAGATGCTACAAGTTGTTACGTAATGTATAGTAAGGATAAAGCAGAAATTGATTCAATATATCACATGACAGATTATTACGCCAAGAAGTTTGAATGCATAGAATAGTACAGCTTCTTTCATTTTGATTTTTTTTAATACGGCAGTATATCAACTGCCGTATTAGTTTTGTAATAAATTTTTTGAGATGAGAATTTCAGTAAACTGGCTGAAGGATTACATAGATTTTAAAGGCTCTACCGAGCAATTAACGGAGTTGCTTACCAATACTGGACTAGAGGTTGAAGGCCTAGAACGTGTTGAAAAAGTAGAAGGAGGCTTGGCAGGCTTGGTAATTGGTGAGGTACTTACATGTACTCAACACCCAAATGCAGACCGATTAACTGTTACTTCAGTTGAAGTTGGTGAATCTGAGCCTGTGCAAATAGTATGTGGTGCTCCTAATGTTGCTTCTGGTCAAAAAGTGGTTGTGGCATTGCCTGGAACTACTCTTTATCCAATTGAAGGTGATTCTTTCAAAATCAAGAAGGGGAAGATAAGAGGTGAAGCTTCTCATGGAATGATTTGTGCCGAAGACGAAATAGGTCTTGGTAAGTCTCATGATGGTATTATGGTTTTAGATACCAATGCTGAAGTGGGCATGGCAGCTAGCGCTTTTTTCAATCTGGAAGCAGAAGAGGTAATTGAAATAGGCTTAACTCCAAACAGAGCAGATGCTGCATCGCATATTGGCGTAGCAAGAGATCTAGTAGCATTGAGTAAGATTATGCCTGAGCTAGGAAAACTTGCTATCAATTGGCCTTTATTAGATCAGTTTGAACCAGGAATAGGGAATGCAGGATTTAGTATTCATGTAGATCAAGCAGAATTGAGCCCTCGTTACTGCGGGTTAGTGTTGAATAATGTTACGGTTCAACCATCTCCAGAATGGCTTCAGACAAAACTGACTAGTATTGGTTTAAGTCCGATAAATAATGTGGTAGACATTACCAATTTTGTGCTACACGAAATGGGACAACCGCTTCATGCATTCGATGCAGATAAGATTACTAGCAAAGAAGTGCATGTTAAAACCTTGAAGCAGGGTACACCATTTGTTACCTTAGATGGAGCGGAACGTAAATTAGATGAGCGTGACCTAATGATTTGTAATGGCGATGAGCCAATGTGTATTGCAGGTGTTTTTGGAGGCGAACATAGTGGAGTGTCCGATGAAACAACATCTGTATTCTTAGAATCTGCTTATTTCAACCCTGTTTCAGTTCGTAAAACGGCAAAGCGTCATGGATTGAATACAGATGCATCTTTCCGTTTTGAACGTGGAATAGATCCAGAGATCACTCAGATTGCTTTGAAACGAGCAGCATTGTTATTACAAGAATTAGCAGGTGCGGAAATAGTTTCTGAAATCATGGAGTCTTATCCGACTCCAATCTCAGGTTTTCAGGTAGATGTAAACCTAGATAGATTGAACCAATTAGCAGGAGTTGAAATAGAGCCTTCAACTGTTAAAGCAATTTTGAATGGATTAGATATCAAGATTGTAGAGGAGAGCGGAAATCAATGGAAGTTGTCTGTTCCAGCATTTAGAGTAGACGTGCAACGTGAAGCTGATGTAATAGAAGAGGTACTTCGTATTTACGGATTCGATCATATTCCACTACCTGAGAAAATGCATATGGCATTGTCTAGCCGTCCAGTGGTAGACAAGCAAGTGTTGGTGAATCGTGCTGCCGATTGGTTAACTGCTCAAGGCTTTTACGAGGGAATGTCTAATTCTCAAACGAAGAATACGTTACACGAAAAGTACGATGCATTCAATCCAGAGCATTCTGTTTCAATTTTAAATCCATTGAGTCAGGAATATACTGTAATGAGACAGTCGATGGTATTTAATTCCTTAGAGGCTGTGCAATACAACCAAAACAGGCAACATACCGATATTAAGTTGTTCGAGTTTGGCAAGGTGTATCACGAGTACAATGAGCAAATCAATGAATCAGAGAGACTGGCAATAACCCTTACAGGAAGCTTATCTCAGGAAAGTTGGAGAGTAGGGCAGGAGAAAGTTGATTTCTACTATGTAAAAGGAATTGTATTTGCTTTACTGAATCAATTAGGTGTGCCAACTGGTAACATCAGATTGAACGAAGATGTTTCTACTACTTACCATAGTGGATTAATTCTTCAAATTGGTAAGATGGAAGTAGCCACTATTGGTCAGCTAAATCATCAAATGCAGACCGATTTTGATATAAGATCTACCGTGTTTTTTGCAGATTTAAATTGGGAAACAATTGTTCAGTTTGCTGGAAAGCAAAAAGCAAAACACCAGCCAGTGGCTAAGTTTCCTAAAGTGAGAAGAGATTTAGCTCTATTGGTTCCTTCTAGGGTTAAGTTTGCAGAAATCGCTGCAATTGCTTCTAAAACAGAGAAAAAACTGTTGAAAGATGTTAACTTATTCGATGTATATGAAGGCAAGAATTTAGAGGCTGGAACTAAATCATATGCAGTAAGTTTCGAGTTCCAAGACGAAACAAAAACCTTGAATGATAAACAGATTGAGAAGATAATGTCCAAGTTAATTCAGTCTTTAGAGACTCAATTGGATGCTAAGCTTCGTAGTTAAAACGCAAAAAGTTTATTTCATAAAAAAGGCGCTTGAAAAAGCGCCTTTTGTTGTATTATACATCCTGCTAAACAGGAAAATAGTCTTAGCTAATTATACCAATAAGCACTAAAGAAACTACCACTAAAGCACAAATAGTGTAGAACATTGCTCCACCTGAAATCGTTTCGTCAAACATTTGATCTACAATAGATCCTTTATTTTCTTCTTCGTGATGTCCGTGTGAACCCATTTTATTGATGTTTTTAAATTGCTTTGAGACAAAAATATACAAATGGACATCGGTTCAATCAGCAGAACTACAATTTTCTAGTTGCATTTGTATTTCCTTTACATTGAATTGATGTGCTCCATTGCCAAACTGTTCGTATACATAGTTTGCCAGGTTGACTAAATCAGTTTCACTTAGTCTAGTATTACTAGGCATTGGTACCTTATAAGATTCTCCATTAACTTGAATGGAATCTTGCAGACCATAATAAACAATGCATGCGAAGTTATCAGCATTTAAGAGCAGATAATCTGCATCTTTTAGTGGAGGGTACATAGCGAAACCTTCACCATTATTTCCATGACAATTGGCACAATGTTCTTCGTAAACTAATTGACCTTTATTCGTGGGTGCGGTGCAAGTTCTTACAACCAAAAGACCAATAATAATGGCAACAATTCCTCCGATGACTGCTAAGCGAGCCTTCATTGATTATAGTTCATTCAAGAGGGTTTCGATGTCAAGCATCATTTGATCTACATCCTCTGGCAAAATACCATCGTAATAACCCCTTATGCGATGTTGGCCATCCATTAAGATAAAAGCGCCACTATGGATATATCCACCAGGAGCAGATTCATCTTCCATCGCACTAACCATATAAATCTCTGCGATGTTATAAATTTCCTCTCGGGATCCAGTAACAAAATGCCATTGATCACTCTTTACGTCTAACTTACTAGCATATGCTTTTAAAACAGGAACACTATCATGACGTGTGTCAATTGAATGGCTAATAAACTCTACTTTATTGTTTCCTTCAAATTCTTCATAAACACGTAGCATTTGTTTTGTCATTTTAGGACAAATAGTTGGACAAGATGTGAAGAAGAAATCTACTACATAAACTTTACCAGCTACATCTTTTTGTGTAACGTAATGACTATCCTGATCAATAAAAGAGAATGAATTAATCTGCTTGTAAACAGTGTCTTGATTCCCGTCATCATCGAATATCGTTTCTGCTCCAAGCACTGGAAGTTGCTCGAACTTTTCTGGCCCTTTCATACATGAAGTTGCGAAAAGTAACATCAGGATTGTATACAAGATTATCTTCATAATCAATCACTTACTAGTTGTGCTAAAGAATCTGCTTTGAAGAGTGCATTATCTGTTTTTACACCAACTTCAGAAATAATGATTCTTTCTGTTTCCATGTATTCCATAGCAACATCAAAAGTGACACTGTCTCCAGGATACTCGTATGAATGCATCCAGTCCATCATTTCGTCATGCGCATTTCTCAAGTCTGTACTGGTACTTAAAGAAGCTTGGTAAACTACTGAATCCATCAAAGCAGAGTCCTTTTCCATAGTACTAATTACTACTCCTAGTTTTTTCTCTGCCTTCATAATGTCATCCATCTTTGGCATAACTAGATCATGGGCGTCCCATACTTCTTGATTTTTGGCTTCACGTTTTACTTGTTCTTCACTTGGCCCGCATGCAACTGCTGTAGCTGCCAATACAAATAATCCTATCTTTTTCATGATTGAATTGATAATTCATTGATTGCTATTGCACTTAAAAGTGCAACACCCATTTCTAATGCTTGTTCATCTACATCGAAGGTGGAGGCGTGTAATCCGCTAGTTGGTTTATCGTGAAATGCCGTGCCTAAGCGGTAAAAACAACCTGGCATGTGATGTGTGTACCAACTGAAGTCTTCAGCGGTCATTCTCATTTCTAAATCAACTACCCTTTCAGTTCCAAACAAGTTTATTGCTATGTTTTTTGATCGTTCAGTTAACTCGGGTTGATTAAAAACAGATGGGTAACCAACTTGAATATCTACATCTGCAGATCCCCCCATGCTCTCGGCTATTCCATTGATTAACTTTTTGATATGTTCATGGGCTTGAAACCTCCAAGTTTCGTCAAATGTTCTGAATGTGCCTTTAAGTGAAACAGTATCAGGAATGACGTTAGTAGCTCCTAATGCTTCAATTCTACCTATGCTTAGTACGCTTGGGAGTTTTGGGTTGTTTCTTCTACTTACAACCTGTTGAAGTGCTACGATAACGTGTGAACTGATCAAAATTGGATCAACCAATTTTTCAGGAAGAGCAGCATGTCCACCTTTTCCTTTGATGGTAATGTGTAATTCATCTGCAGAAGCCATGTAGGCACCTGATCTGAATCCAACTTTTCCCGCTTCTAAATCAGGAAAAACATGTTGTCCTATAATGCCAGATGGCATAGTAGACCCAAGAGCTCCTTCTTCTATCATCAGTTTTGCCCCACCAGGTAATACTTCTTCTCCGGGTTGAAAAATAAAGCGAGCTGTTCCAGAGAAATGATCTTTTAGTCTGTCCAATACTAACATGGTACCCATGATACAAGATGTATGTACATCATGTCCGCAAGCATGCATTACTCCTGCGTTTTGAGACACATAGCTAACCAAATTTTCTTCTTGTATTGGAAGGGCATCCATATCACCTCTTATGCAGAAAACAGTATCAGATGATTGTACACCTTTAATTTCAGCTACAATCCCAGTGTTAACATAATCGCATTTAAATTGGAAACCTTTCTTAGTAAGCCATTCTTGAACAAACTTACTGGTTTCAAATTCTTGAAAAGATAATTCGGGATGCTTGTGAAAGTGCCTTCTAAGCTCAATCACTTCGCCTGAAATACGATTGGCAGCTTCTAAAATTGCTTGTTTTGGTAAAGTCACTTTGAGAAGAAAATCATTCGAAGTGCAATGACAAGCATTAACACTCCAAAAATTCGTTTCAAAGTTAGTGCATTGATGTTGAGTGATAGCTTAGAACCAAAATATCCTCCAACTACAAATGCCATAGCAACGATCAGCCCGGCCTTAATGTCTAGATTACCAGCTTTGTAGTAGTTCCAAGCAGCTAAGATTCCAATAGGAAGTAACATTAAGCCAATGCTTGTTCCTTGTGCTTGATGTTGAGACATTCCGAGAAAGAATACAAATGCAGGAACAATTATAATTCCACCTCCTACGCCAAACATTCCACTTAAAGCGCCAGCGGTAAGGCCAATTGCTATCAAAATGGCTATTTCTGTCATTTTCATTTTAGAAATCTAAGGCCAAAGATACGTGCCAAACTGGATCTTGAACTATCCCATCTTCAACACCCCAGGCATAGTCAAAGCGAACGAAGTATCCAAACACTTTACTGCGCAAGCCAGCACCATAAGAACCTATGATTGGATCTTTTTTATTTTCAAGCTCAATAACAACGTTTGAACCACCAGAGATTATTTCTCTTTTGTTGAATGAGTTGTCCTCACTGTAAGGCGAAGTACCAGTCCAAGCAGTACCAACATCTGTAAAACCAACCACTTGGAAGTTTTTCAAGAAATCACTTTTAAGAGGCTTTGGACTAAAATAGCTAATGATTGGCCAACGTAATTCAGAGTTGAATAACGCAAAACTATTTCCATTACGAGCGTTCTGAATAAACCCTCGCATTGGTGTTGCAATGGTTTGAAAGTAATAGCCTTGATCCCTGTCAATATTTTGAGAATCATCAAATTGATCTTGACCAGCCAATTGCACGCGATCGTCAACGGATCCCATGTAATACACCAATTTTCGACTACCTAAAGAAGTACTTGCCGAGAACCTGTTAGCCCAAACAATGTTTCTGTGGATTTTGAGGTAGTTACGATAATCTAACCCAATGGTCATGAAATCTGTGTTACTTTCTTCAAATTCTTGGTATCCTTCTACCCAGATTTTGTAGCGCGTTCCATTATATAGATTCAGCCCTTTAGGACGTGTGTTATCAAACACAAATTCGAGTTTAATGCCACCCATGTATGTTATCACGTCAGGCTCTCTTAATGTCGCATCACTTATGGCAGAAGTAACGAGCCTGTCTTGACGAAGACTAGTTGTAGCTCTTACCGCAGCTACTTCTGAGAATGGATACTTTAGAATGACACTTCCTTTTTGAACTAAGTTCTTTCTTAGGCTTGCATCAGCTAACTCTTGCTCTTGAGTTAAAAATTGATACAAGAATTGCTTGTCAAGTCTTTTTTTACGGTTATAAAAACTAGCAAAGAACTCTGTGTTGTCTCCACCGAAAGAGTAACGTAATCCGCCTTCAAACTTCAAATCTTCTAATAAATCAACAACTGATGTCTTAACAACGACACCCATTCCTGGATTTACATAAGGCCCTCCGTTGAATCGTTGATATAATGAGTTCGCAAAATTGAAGTCTAATTGAGTCACAACATCTGTTGGTAAAAAAGCAGGCCTATAATTAACTTTCATTGGCCACTGATATTCTGCTGCTTCCTCAGCTTTTGCTTGTTCTTTGTCGATTTTTAAAGTGATGAACTTGGAGTTTTCAATTGGTTTTCTGCGCTGTTCTGCTTTTGGCTTATCAGAATCAAACTGGTAGTTGTTGATGTCTACATAATCAATAGGTTTTACCTCTTCTGGTTTCTCTACAATACTTAGCTCATAAACAGGAAAGCCTTTCGAACTCTTTTCTTCTTCAGTTGGGATTCCTGATACAGGTGTTAATGCACTTAGAGCTTCTAATTCGTTTAGAGGAGTAAAGTATAAACGGTATTTACCATCATAGTAAATGGAATTCAAAATTTTATCTGAATCGAACTCTGGATAATGCTCTAAAATATTTCGTTTGTAATTGGTTAAAGGTTTTGAGTTTGTGAAATAACGATAATGAATTGTTGTATCAATTCTTGAAATGGCACTATCCCTAATACCAATGTATCGGTTCATAATACCACTTTCATCGCTCAAATAAATGAATTCACCATCTCGTGTCCCATAAGCTTGCTGTTCGCTAATTTTTGGACTGTTTGTAATACGAGTGAGTACATCATTTTTGTTCTCGTAATCGTACATAAAGATGTCATAAGTAGGTTGAATGTTATCCAGTACGTTATACGACTTATCAGTAGATATAGTATCGTTTGGTCGATTACTTCTGAATACCCATGATCCTGATCCTGGTATAGGATGCGGATCTAAATCATCGAATACATCATTTGTGATTTGTTGAATTGAACTTGTGAGTAATTTGTATGCGAACAAGTCAACTTGTCCTTTACGAACCGCAGAAACAGCAATGGTTTTACCATCACTGCTGAACGACATGGAAAGAACTTGCTCAATATTTCTGAAGAATTTTCGTTCCCATTTCTTCGTATTTATATCGTACAAGTGGAGATGAACTTGCCCTTTCTTCTCGTATGCAGCAGCCAATATTTCTCCTGACGGGTGCCAAGCTAGAACGGGATAGTTCTTGTCTGAAATACGATCTAGTTTGTGTCCGAGTTTTTTCAGTTTCTTATTCTTTTGCTTATCAATGTTGTATAAGAAAATGCGTTTTTGACTGAATTGATCACTAGTGTAAGCTAAGTACTTCCCCTCAGGACTAACCGCGAATTCTTGATAATCTCTCGTTTTTCGGGTCTTGAATTTTAACTGATTAGATTCGGGAAGCATACGAATCCGATCATCGTTCTCATATCGATTTCGGTAATACACACGTGCATCACTTATGAGTGTTTCCATACTAACGCCTATCACGTACAAGAATCCATTCTCTACATTTCTAGAGATACGTGACATATAAACGATATTAGGAATAATGTTAGTTCCGTAAACTTCACCTATGTAATGCCACAATGCGTGACCTAAATAACGAGCCTCTTCTCCTTCTAAACGATTAAATTTCTTAAAGCGATCACCTAGAACAGCATCACGAATTCGATCATCTGTTTCTGAATCCCATGGGTTAGATGCGTATGAAATAAGACCTTGACTGTACCAATCTGGAATATTGAGTAAGGCAGCATTTTTTATGACTTCTTTCCAGTTTTCGCCATAGCTCATTTGATAGAATAGCATTTCAGCCATTCCTTTTCTTATTTGCTCATCAAAGGCACTATGATCTCCTTCAAAGTAGATGAATAGTTTGTTCCCGTTGATTCTAATTTTTCCTCCGATATTTTGGTCATCACCATCTTCAAGGCCAATGTTACTTTCTCTAAAGTCTTCTATGTTGTTGAAAACAAGAATGTAAACAGGATTGGAAAGTCTGAAATCAAAGAATTTTTCGAGTTCTTTCAAGTGAAAATCAGCACGTTTTGCCGTATACTCAGCGTGCTTTACACCGGTTCCATAGTAGTACACATTGAACTTCTCAAAATCCATGTGAGACCAAACACGTTCCTCATATTGAATTCGATTCTTTCCGAAATCTTGATGAGATCCACGGTAGAACTGGGCAAGAGAATGCTCAGATGATAACATAAAGAAGGTTATCAGCAATGTCCAGCCAAAACCGAAAAAGTATCTATTAGTTTTGTGTGCCAAGTTTATCCTTAAGGTTCCAAAAATATAAACAAATGAAAGCCATTCTCGTTCAATTGCGCGAGCGGCTTCAAAGTGTCATTGAAAGAACGAAAAAATAATGATTCAGGTATATCAAAAAACATATAATCCTTTTCAACAGAACATGTCGATTCTTGTGAATCAAGAAAGGGAAGCGATTATTGTAGATCCAGGATGTTATGATAGAAACGAAGAACAAGATCTTTTAAGTTTCATAGAGAAGTATGAATTGAATCCTATTCGTTTGATTAACACGCATTTTCATTTAGATCACATTTTAGGGAATCAGTTCGTAGCTAGGGAGTTTGGATTGAAAGTAGAATCTCATTCTGAAGGAACTCCTGTACTTGAGATGGCTGAAACTAGTGCTAAATTATATGGGTTTGATGGATACAAAGAATCTCCTAAAATGGAAATAGAATGGAAACATGGAGATGAGATTCAGTTTGGATCTAATACGCTGCGTGTTTTATTTGTTCCTGGACATTGTCCTGGACACATAGCACTCGTATCTGATGAGCATCAATTTGTTATAGGTGGAGATGTACTATTTCATGGAAGTATTGGTAGAACTGATCTTCCTGGTGGTGATTATGCGACTTTAGAAAAAAGCATAATTGACCATTTCTATACATTGCCAGATGTTTATAAAGTGTATTGCGGACATGGCCCATCTACTACAATAGGTCATGAAAAAAGATCAAATCCATTTGTAAGACTTTAATCTCCGTAACCGTTTTGGAAGCCACCAGGCAATTGGTGGTTGATTACTGGAGGACACTTATCATTGTCTAATCTGAAGAATAACAAGCGAACTCTTAAAATGAATGGTTGATATTGCTGATTGTAATAATCTAATTGAGAAAAATGTGATCCACTAGGAGCAAACGTGTAAATCGGAGTCTCTAGCGAAGTTTCAATAATTAAATCAGTATCTAAGGCATAACCGTAGCCAAGTTTGTAGTGGATTTGACCAACAAATCCATTGTCGTTTTTGCCTGTTACTCCATCAGGATAGTTATTAGGATACCCATCTACAAATCGAATATCTGCATTTACACCAAACGCACTTTGAATGAATGAGTAATCATCAATAGGGATAATGCTGTTTGCATTTAGGTTGATCGATGCAAAGTGTTGATTGAAAGAGTGCTTGTCTTCGTAAACAACATTTTGAGTTGGGCTTGTTATTGAGAACTCTTCTCTACCGAGGAGTAATTTGTATGCTAGACTTGCATCAACATATTTGATGATCCATCCCTTTTTCAAGTTGTAGTAACGCCCTCCTTCTAGCATTAATCCAGGGAGGGGAATAGGTGTAAAAGTACCTTCTAGATTTTGTTGAGGAAACTCGACTTCGTTATCGCCAAAGCCAACCATAGCTGTAAGGCCGGCCCCACCGAGCCAGCCTCCTTGCTTATAATCTTGTGTACTTGGGAAAGGTTCTTTTTTTACCTTTCTTGAAGTATTATACTTTGGCTTGTACTTGTTGTTTTGTGCTTCTAACGTGTGTGAAAAGCAAATTGCAAGTACGAAAACTAAAATTCCAACTAGTCTAGTCAACATGAGCTAAAATGGCTTGTTCTATTTCTTCACTATTCCAACGCTCATGAATGTTTGGCATTGCCATAATCTTATCCATAATTTTTGTTTGGCGTTGTCCTGTGGCTAATGCTTCAGAATAACGAATGTGACTAAATGTAACTTGAGAGTACAATGGCATCCACTTATCAGGATACTTATCATAGATTTTTTTCTCGATTTTTTTTCGGAGTAAGAAGTCAGAATCTCCAACTAAATCACGCATTTCGATATAATTCTGAAGGGCAAGTTCTAGAATTCCATCACCATCAGGTTTACGTTGTGTCGAAAACTTGTTGAATAAGCTAGACCAATCACCATTAAATCCTTCTAACATTTCTTGGAATACAGAACAGTCTTCCATACCAGCATTCATACCTTGTCCATAGAATGGAACAATAGCATGAGAAGCATCGCCCATTAGCATGATTTTATCCTGATAATTCCAAGGTTCACATTTCACCATTACTAATGATGAAGTTGGATTTTGAAAATATTCTTCAGCTACGTTTGGCATCAAATCATAGAAGTCAGGAAAAACGTTTTTGAAGAAGTTTTCTACTTGCTCATTGGTTTGCAATGAATCGAATGAATACTCTCCTTCAAATGGGAAGAATAAAGTGCAAGTATAACTTCCATCGTAGTTGGGTAATGCAATTAGCATATACTCTCCGCGAGGCCAAATATGTAATACGTTCTTATCAATTTGATGTGTTCCATCTGGATTAGCAGGAAGTAGCAACTCTTTATAACCGTGACTCAAATATTCTTGAGAGAAATTGAATCGATCAGTTTTCATTAGCCTTTGACGGATAGCTGAAAAAGCACCATCTGTTCCGAATAAACGATCTGCCTTGGTGCTAACTTCATTACCGTCTTTGTCTTCAAACAATGCTGTGTTAGTTGTTAAATCAACATCTAAACACTTGTGATCGAAGAAGAAGGAAACGTTATCGTATTTTGATGCTGCTAGTAGCATGCGTTTGTTCAAATCACCACGAGATACAGAATAGATTGCTTGGTTTTCTTTGCCATATGCTTGATAGGTTAACTCACCATCAATGGCATGCATTTTACGCCCATACATTGGGATGCAGATATTGTTAATCTCCTCTGCAATTCCTGCCATTTCTAGCGCCTTCCAACCTCTTGTAGAAAGCGCCAAGTTGATGGAACGGCCACCTTGTAATTCTATATTTCGAAGGTCAGGTCTGCGTTCGTAGACTTCAACCTGATATCCTTTACGAGCCATCATAATGGCATGCAATGAGCCAACTAAACCTGCTCCTACGATTACGATTTTTTCTGCCATATCGTGTTAATCCATTTTACGCTTAAAAAATCTACCCCCTTTTGGACGTTTCACACTTTTTCTGATAGAGAATCGTGCAATAACAACTCCTACAATCAGAATTCCAAAAACGATCATGAGATCTCTCACAGCGCCTGTTCTAATATTTTTCCAAATCGATATACATCGTAAAACGAATTGTACATCGGTACTGGAGCAATTCTAATTACGTTTGGTTCACGCCAATCAGCAATTACTCCGTGTTTTGTTAAATGATCGAATAAAGATTTTCCTTGTCCATGAGCTAAAATGGATAATTGACATCCACGCTCATCAGGGTTACGAGGGGTGATGATTTCAAAATTTACCGAATCTTTTGAATTCGAAATTTCATCGATAATAAACTCTAAGTAACCTGTCAATTTCAATGCTTTTTTGCGAAGAGTATTCATGCCTACTTCATCAAATAAATCTAATGAAACACGATGAACAGCCATAGCTAATACTGGTGCGTTACTCAACTGCCATGCTTCTGCCGTTGGCATAGGGTTGAATCCTTTTTCCATCAAGAAACGCGTATCCTTATCATGTCCCCACCATCCTGCAAAGCGAACTAACTCTTTATTTTGACAGTGCTTTTCATGAATGAATATACCAGATATGCTTCCTGGTCCTGAGTTTAGGTATTTGTAAGAACACCAAGCAGCAAAATCAACGTCCCAATCGTGTAATTGCATTGGAATGTTACCAGCCGCATGAGCTAGATCCCAACCTACCATCGCGCCAACATCATGTCCAGCTTTGGTAATGGTTTTCATATCCCATAATTGACCTGTGTAATAGTTTACACCACCTATCATTACTAGCGCCAATGTATCACCTAGCTCATTGATTTTAGCAAGTACATCTTCCGTTCTGATTGTGTGTTCGCCTTCGCGAGGAAATAGTTCTACGATGGCATCAGCTGGGTTGTAGCCATGAAAACGAACCTGACTCTCTAAAGCATATTGATCGCTTGGGAAGGCTTTTCCTTCACATAGTATTTTGAATCGGTTTTTTGTAGGTTGATAAAAGCTCACCATTAAGAGGTGAAGGTTAGTTGTTAAGCCATTCATGGCAACCACCTCTGTTGATTTTGCACCAACTAGTTTGGCAAGCGAATCGGTAAAGAATTCGTGATAAGCAAACCACGGCTTTTTAGCCTCGAAATGCCCCTCAACACCATACCTTGCCCAATCGTCTAGCTCTTGTTGTAGAGCATCTTTTGCCTTCCTGGGCTGAAGACCGAGCGAATTTCCTGTAAAGTATATTGTGTCTTGACCTTCGCGTTGCGGAATGAAAAACTCGTTTCGGTAGTTTTTTAGCGGATCAAGCTCATCGGCTTTTTTTGCGAATGCTTCATTGAACTGATAGTCCATCGAGTTGTTGCTATTTTGAAGATGCCAAATGGAGATTCCCAAGCGGCAAAACATTTACTTTGCCATCAAAAGTAATTAAATCACAACGCTGATTATGCTCAATAGATCCAATTCAGAATCGCTCTTTGCAACTGCTCAAAACTATTTTCCTGGAGGGGTGAATTCTCCAGTACGTGCCTTTAAAAGTGTAGGTGGTTCACCTCTTTTTATTGAAAAGGGTGAAGGTTGCAAATTGACCGATGTAGACGGGAATACTTTTATAGATTTTTGCTGTTCATGGGGGCCACTGATTCTCGGCCATGCGAATCCTGCTGTGGTTGAAAAAGTAAATCAAACTGTTGCTAATGGGATGAGTTTTGGCGCTCCTACTAAGTTAGAAAATGAATTAGCAGATTTGATTTTAAGTAACCACAACTATATTGAGCGAATCCGTTTTGTTAACTCAGGTACTGAGGCTGCTATGAGTGCAATTCGCTTAGCAAGAGGTTACACCGGAAGAGATAAGATTATCAAATTTGAAGGTTGTTACCATGGTCATGTTGATGCCTTATTGGTAAGCGCAGGATCTGGTTTGGTAACTCTTGGCAACTCAAGTAGTGCAGGTGTTCCTGATGGGACTGTTCAAGACACTATTGTACTTCCATTAAACAATAAAGAAGCGCTTGAGCAAGCTGTTGCTGAGTACAAAAATCAGATTGCTGCAATTGCGTTAGAGCCAATTCCTGCAAACAATGGGTTATTATTACAAGACAAAGAGTTCTTGTTGTTTTTACGAGAAATCTGTGATAGGGAAGGAATCTTATTGTTTTTTGATGAGGTAATCTCTGGATTCAGAGTTGGTTTTGAAGGTGCCGCTGGGTATTATGGAATTCAACCAGACTTAATTGCCTTTGGTAAAATTATTGGCGGAGGTATGCCTGTTGGTGCATACGCTTCATCTAAAGAAGTGATGGATAACGTTGCTCCATTAGGCCCAGTTTATCAGGCAGGTACCTTGAGTGGTAATCCAGTAGCAATGGCTGCTGGTATTGCTCAGTTAACCGAATGTCTTAAACCAGGTTTTTATGATGAGCTCGAAATGAAGACCTCTATTTTCTGTCGTGAGATTACTCAGTATGCAGAAAAGAGGGGTTACAATTTCAGTATGCCTCATATTGGATCAATTTATTGGATTGCATTTACAAAAGATAAAATTCAAGCGGCATCTCAAATTAAGAGTGAAAGCATGGATAACTTCAAAAAATTGCATGCTGCATTGTTAGACCGAGGTGTATACATTGGACCTAGCGGTTATGAAGTTGGTTTCATTAGTGAAGCACATACGGATAATGATTTGAACGATGCCGTTGAAGCGTTCCAAGAAGCTTTGGATGTGGTTTTTAGTTAACTTCACAACTGCCTATGAGACCAGATCAATTTTTCGAGAAATCTAATGAAGTAGAAGTTTCAGAATCGCGCAATGTAAAGCGGATTACAACTTTTGGCTTTGTTTCAGATATACTTCAAGCTTTTAATGTAGAGCGAGGAGTAGTATACACAGTAAAACGCTTATTGCTAGATCCTGGTGGGCTGGCAATAAGCTATTTAACTGAGGAACGCTTTAAGGTTATTCCTCCCTTTAGAATACTATTAGTATCAACTGCTTTAATAGTCATCTTGCTGCCGTATACACAGTCGTTTTTAGAATTTAAAGAAGGCTTTTATCAAGGGGTAGATTCAAAAGAGTTGGAAACCCAAATGAGCTTACTTATAGCTCAGTATTCTAACATTTGGTTATGGCTTTTTATTCCTATTGTAGCATTTTTTTCTTGGTTGGTTAATAGAAAATCAGGATACAATTATGCGGAAAATTTAGTTCTGCACACGTTTCTGTACGGCTTAACTAATATCTTGTCACTCTTGGTATTGATTGACTTTTTAGTTTCTTCCAGTTTTATTTTTGGGGCTATTTTTTTACTGTTATTTGCATACTATACTTATGCATATAGGGTGTTCTTTAGGAAGTCATGGGGCATTTCAATTGTCCAAAACCTATTAATTTATATCATAAGTTCTGTAATTTATGGAGCTATTGCTGGTGTAGCATTAGGCTATTTGTCTGCTTATAAAGCAGACTTAGTTTAATTCTTGGTGAAGTGGGAAATGTATCTTCTGTACCTTGCCATGTGACAAATAATTGGGTAATCTTCCATCATCGATAACGAAAATTGGAGATTCACTTTGTAAAAGTTCTTTGAATTTGTGTTCATCTAGATAACCTTCATAAACACTACATCTAGTATAAACCATAGCCTCTATATAATGGTCTACATTAAGGAATATTGCATCTGGGAATTTATCGGAATAATACTTTAGAGACTTTACCTCACGAGCCCATTCAGGTTCTGTTAAATGAGATTCTAGTGGCTTTATTCTTTCAAGACTATATCGAATAGGTAACCCAATCAGTAGAAAAGCTACTGCCAGTATAAGCCTTTTTTGAACTCCGGATAGTTTTGGAATAATCTCTCCCCTTAGAAAAAAGAAAAAACAGCTAGTGGTTATAAATATTGCTGGGGCTGTGAAGAGTGTGTACCCTTGCATTTTTGTTTCTACAAAAGAGAAAAAGAGGAACGGGATTAAAATCCAAACAAGCAATAACACATAAGGTGAAAGCAATTCTATCTTTTGGTTTTTTGAAAAGATTAGGTAGATCAACCAGAGGATTGGTAGATAAATGAGATCTCCAAAAAGCATTCTCATTTTATCGAAATGATAATAGAAAGGTCCCCCTTGACCTTCTAACGCTTCAGTAACATGTTTTGCATTGAATGTATGTTCCCAAGCTGCTTCAAGAGGATAATGATGCCAAATGAATAGTTGCCATGGAACGGATATGATAATAGCGATTGTTCCTACAACAATACATCGAAGTAATAACTCTTTTATGGAGATTTTCGGAAACCAATGGATACATAAAATGGGAAATACAATGAGTGCTGGAAGCCATTTCGTAAGAATTGCACAGCCTAGAAATACTCCTGAAAGTGTAAGGCTGAGTAGTTTATTTCCATTTGGTTTTATGCCAAACCAAACTGACATGGTTACTAGAACGAGGAAGTATAAATCGAAATGATCCGTGGCTACCCTTCCACCTGTCATCTCCAGAATTAGGCCATGAATCGCAAATAGAAAGGCTGCTAGATAGCCCGTTTTGTGATTGAAAAGTAAGTTGCCAATTTTATAAGTATACCAAATTCCTAGAGTAGAGAAAATTAGACTCGGTAATCGGTAAACCCATTCTGTTGTTGGACTAATCCATGAAAAAACTGCCATCATCCAAATTGGAAAAGGCTGTTTATGAATCCAAACATGATTTCCAACCCATGAAGTGTAATCATACGATACAGCCGGATTTTTGTAAAGGGTAGGTTTAAGCCAATTTCCAAACGTGTTCTGAGCAACAAGTACATGATAACGTTCATCCCAAGCGTGTAGAAATGGGTCTAGAATAACATTGAACCTAAGTAAAACACCACCTATAATAAGTAATGTTAGAGCAAGATCTATCTGATTTTCTGCACTATTCTTAAATCCAGAAATAAACACGATAGCAGCAACTACTATGGTTGAAATATTATAAATTATGTCAATAGGAGGCTCCAAATAATCTGATTTAGAGCCTAAAATATGAGAATTAGTAAAGCTTACTTAAAAAAGATTTGAAGCAATTTTTTGAATACTATCACTTTTACCCATACTGTAATAATGAAGTACAGGTACTCCTTTATCCATTAGCTCTTGAGATTGTTGAATGCACCATTCAATTCCAATTTCTCTAACAACTTCGTTTGATGGTGCTTTTTGAACTTCATCAGCCAATGCTTCAGGAATATCTATGTGAAAACGGTGTGGTAATAGTGAAAGCTGTCTTTGTGTAGCCAAAGGTTTTAATCCTGGAATAATTGGAACATTAATTCCTGCCTCTCGGCATGCTTCTACAAATTCAAAGTACTTAACATTATCAAAGAACATTTGAGTGACAATGTATTCTGCTCCCGCATCAACTTTCGCTTTAAGCCAGTTAAGATCGCTTTTTAAGTTTGGTGCCTCGAAGTGTTTCTCAGGATATCCAGCTACTCCTACGCAGAAATCTGTATTGGTAGAATTAGTCAGTTCTTCATCTAGATACTTACCATTGTTTAGATTGATAACTTGTTTCAAAAGATCAATGGCGTAAGCATGTCCGTCCGCATCGGGCTTAAAATAAGTTTCTGATTTGATGGGATCACCACGAAGAACTAATACATTGTCGATTCCAAGAAAATCAAGATCTATTAACGCGTTCTCAGTTTCTTCTTGATTGAATCCACCACAAATGATATGTGGTACTGCATCTACTTGAAAACGGTTCATAATAGCCGCGCAAATACCAACTGTTCCAGGTCGTTTACGAGTAGTTTTTTTCTCTAATAACCCATTGCCTCTGTCTTTGAAAACAAACTCTTCACGATGATATGTTACATCTACAAAAGGAGGGTTGAACTCCATTAATGGTTCAATCGCATTATAGATGCTTTGGATGTTTTGTCCCTTCAAAGGAGGTAAAATTTCAAACGAAAACAATGTTTGTTTAGCTTGAGCTATATGATCTGTGATTTTCATGTCTATATAATTTTAAAGTAGGTTTGGTTTTAGCCATTTGTTAGCTTCTTCTAAGCTCCAACTTTTACGTTGTGCATAGTCTGCTACTTGATCGGTATTGATTTTTCCAACATTGAAGTAGCGCGATTCTGGGTGAGAAAAATAATATCCACTGACTGAAGCAGTGGGTAACATAGCCATACTCTCAGTAAGGCTTACACCAATTAATTCTGGGGCATTTAACCAAGTGAAAAGCTTTTCTTTTTCGGTGTGATCAGGGCAAGCTGGATAACCAGGGGCCGGTCTAATACCCTTGTATTTCTCTCGTATTAAATCTTCGTTGCTTAATTTTTCCTCAGGTGCGTATCCCCAAATATTTACTCTAACTCGATGGTGTAAGTATTCAGCTGCAGCTTCGGCTAATCTATCAGCTAGCGCTTTGAGCATAATTGATTCGTAATCTTTATGATCTTTTTCAAAACGTTCAATATGCTTTTCAATACCTAAGCCAGCCGTAACTACAAATCCACCTATATAATCTTTGATTTTAGCTTCTGATGGAGCAATAAAATCGGCTAAGCACCTGTTTGGTTTCCCTGATTTAGCTTGATGCTGTTGGCGAATGAACTCGAATGATAAATCAGATCCTAATTGAACGGTTTCTCCTTTACTTGAGGCTTCTTCGATTCTTGTGATACCCTTGGCCGATAACCACTTTTCTTGTATGATTTTATCGAGCATTTCTTGAGCATCTTCATACAATTTAGTCGCTTCATCACCAACCACTTTATCTTTTAGGATGGCCGGAAACCTACCGTGTAATTCCCAAGCTTGAAAGAATGGCGTCCAGTCAATATACGAGCGTAAATCTCTTAATGAGAAATCAATTGTTTGTAGGCCAAGCTCGTTTGGAGTAGGAGGTGAATAACTTTCCCAGTTTAGTTTTGTAATGTTTTCTTGAGCATGGTTGAACTTTACTAGAGAAGAGCCGCTTTGCTTAGCTGCATGGTTTTTACGGATTTTTTCGTAGTCAACGGCTAGGTTGGCAGTGAATTCGTCTCTGTCTTTTCCTAACAGCTTCTCTACAACAGTTACCGATCTAGAAGCATCTGTAACGTGAAGAGTGGCAGCCTTTGAGTAAGAAGGTTCAATTTTAACTGCGGTATGGGTTTTTGAAGTTGTTGCCCCGCCAATGAGAAGTGGTGTATTAAAGTTGTTTCGCTCTAGTTCTTCTGCTACATATACCATTTCGTCAAGCGAAGGGGTAATTAATCCACTCAACCCTATTACATCGACATTATGTTCTTTGGCCGCTTCAAGAATTTTATCAGCAGGAACCATTACTCCAAGATCAATTACTTCGTAATTATTACACCCAAGAACAACACCAACGATGTTTTTTCCGATGTCGTGAACATCTCCTTTTACCGTTGCCATCAGTACCTTTCCTTTTCCCCGTTGATCAGGGTTATTTGCTTTATCAGCTTCTAAAAAAGGCTCTAAATATGCCACGGCTTTTTTCATTACACGGGCACTCTTGACTACTTGTGGTAGAAACATTTTACCATTGCCAAATAGGTCTCCTACTACGTTCATTCCGTCCATTAATGGGCCTTCAATAACATTTAATGGCCGATCAACTTTTTGGCGAACTTCCTCTGTATCTTCTTCAATGAATGCTGTTATTCCTTTAACCAAAGCATGCTCAATTCGCTTTTCAACGGAAGCTTCTCTCCAAGTTAAATCTTGAGCTTTTGTTTTAGTTGAACCTTGAACTCCCTGAGCAAAATCGAGCATTTTTTCAGTTGCATCTGGAGTTCTGTTGAGTAATACATCTTCTACATGTTGAAGTAGATCCTTGGGAATATCATCGTATACTGTAAGTGTGCTTGGATTTACAATTCCCATTGTCATCCCATGTTTAATGGCATGGAATAAAAAAGCAGAATGCATAGCTTCACGAACAACATCATTTCCACGAAATGAGAAAGACACATTGCTTACTCCACCACTTACGTGAGCACCGGGTAAATTTGTTCTAATCCATTGGGTGGCCTTGAAAAAATCTACAGCGTAATTGGCATGAGCTTCAATTCCAGTTCCTACTGGGAATATATTAGGATCGAAGATTATATCATTTGCTGAAAACCCGACTTCATCAACCAGTACTCGATAACTTCGCTCGCAAATTTCAATTCTTCTCTCATAGGTATCAGCTTGACCTTTTTCATCAAAAGCCATCACAACTGTGGCGGCACCGTATCGTTTGATTTTTTTTGCTTGTTCTTTGAAAAGAGATTCTCCCTCTTTTAGAGAAATGGAATTTACAACCCCTTTACCCTGAATGCATTGTAATCCTGCTTCAATGATGTGCCACTTAGAGCTATCAACCATAATTGGGATGCGAGAAATATCGGGTTCAGCAGCAATTAGATTCAAGAATGTAATCATGGCTTCTTTACCATCTAACATTCCTTCATCCATATTGATATCAAGAATTTGAGCACCTCCTTCAACTTGCTCTCTGGCAACGTCAATGGCAGTATCAAAATCGCCTTCTTTGATTAAACGTAAAAACTTTCTAGAACCAGTTACATTGCAACGCTCGCCTACATTTACAAAGTTGCTTTCGTTTGTAACAACCAGAGGTTCTAATCCTGAAAGTTGTAGTCGAGTAGGGTAGAACAATTGATTATTAGACATGCTGTGTGTCAAATTTTCTTGGAGCATAACGAGTGGCTAACTCTGCAATCACTTTGATGTGATCTGGTGTTGTACCGCAGCATCCTCCAATGATGTTGATTAAATTCTGATCTAAATAACTTTCTATTTGTACACCCATTAACTCTGGAGTTTCATCATATGCTCCAAATTCATTTGGTAAACCAGCGTTAGGGTGCGCACTTATTGCAAATGGAGCTTTATGAGAGATGGCTTTTAGATGCGGTTCGAGTTGTTTAGCTCCAAGTGCACAGTTAAATCCAACAGATAAAAGTGGTACGTGAGACAATGAAATCAGGAATGCTTCTGCTGTTTGTCCAGAAAGAGTTCTGCCACTGTTATCAGTGATAGTTCCAGAGATCATAATGGGCCATTCTTTTCCTCGTTCATCAAATACCTCTTGACAGGCCATAACAGCTGCTTTGGCATTCAACGTATCGAAAACTGTTTCAATTAGAAGAATATCTGCCCCGCCATCAAGTAAACCGTTTACTTGGGTAATGTAGGCTTCTTTTAGTTCATCAAATGTGATAGCCCTAAATCCAGGGTTGTTAACATCTGGAGAAATAGAAGCTGTTCTATTAGTTGGTCCAATTGATCCTGCAACGAATCGAGGTTTGTTAGGAGTAGAATATTCATCAGCAGCTTTTCTTGCAAGTTCTGCTGAAACTTTATTCAACTCATAAACAATATCCTGTAGAGAATAATCAGCTTGAGCTATAGTAGTTCCACTAAAGGTATTGGTTTCTGCTATGTCGGCACCGGCCTCATAATATGTTCTATGAATATCCAAGATGATATCGGGCTGGGTAAGTGATAAGAGATCATTGTTTCCCTTCAATGGAACGGGATGATCTTTAAATCGGTCACCTCTAAAATGGTCCTCGGTCAGTTTATGACGCTGGATCATCGTGCCCATAGCACCATCAAGTACAAGGATTCTTTTTTTAATTTCTTCTTGAATGTTGTATGACATGCTGCAACTGTTTTTTGTTGCTTGTCAAGAAGTCAGATTTGAATGGGGTAAATTTGAGTTTCCTCTTTTACTCACTCATCTCGCCAAAGTCATTTTGATTTATGACTTAGCAGGATTTAGCACCCAGCTAGTCTGGGTTGCTAAGACTTCATCGGGCCATTTCCCTCCGTCTTTCTTGATAAGCAGCCCAAACTTAGTTTAAAATCTTAAAATTCCATTATTATCTTTTAAAAAAGCGTTCTTTTTATACATTTGATCGCTCTAAGTGGAAGGATTTGTGCTGCTTGCAACCACTGAAAAAAATGCTAAAAATGTATTTCGCAAGCAGACATTTCCAACCAGTTGGTTAAATACATAAAACAACTAAAGAAATGTCATACTTATTTACTTCTGAGTCTGTTTCTGAAGGACATCCAGATAAGGTTTCTGATCAAATTTCAGATGCTATTTTAGATAACTTCTTAGCTTTTGACCCTCAGTCAAAAGTGGCATGCGAAACACTTGTAACAACTGGACAGGTAGTTTTAGCTGGAGAGATTAAGTCAAATACATACATAGATGTTCAACAAATAGCTCGCGATACCATTAATAAAATTGGTTACACGAAGGGTGAGTATATGTTTGAAGGTAATTCTTGTGGTGTTCTTTCAGCATTACATGAGCAGTCTCCAGATATTAATCAAGGTGTTGATAGAGGTGGAGCAGAAGAACAAGGGGCTGGCGATCAAGGGATGATGTTTGGTTATGCAACTAACGAAACAGAGAATTACATGCCCTTAGCATTAGATTTAAGTCACCGTATCTTAAAGGTATTAGCGGATTTAAGAAGAGAAGGAAATGAAATTCCATATTTACGTCCTGATGCAAAATCTCAAGTAACAATTGAATATAGCGATGATCATAAACCACAACGAATCGTTACAATTGTTGTTTCTACTCAGCATGATGATTTTGGTTCAGAACCAGAAATGCTTGCTAAGATTAAGGAAGACTTGGTGGCTGTGCTGATTCCTCGTGTTAAGGCAGAACTTCCTGAGCATATTCAAGCACTGTTTGGTGATGATATTACCTACCATATTAATCCAACAGGTAAATTCGTGATAGGTGGACCTCATGGGGATACAGGGCTCACAGGAAGAAAAATTATTGTAGATACCTATGGAGGTAAAGGAGCTCACGGTGGAGGAGCGTTTTCCGGAAAGGATCCAAGTAAGGTAGATCGTTCTGCAGCATATGCAGCTAGACATATTGCAAAAAATTTGGTTGCAGCAGGTGTGGCAGATCAAATTTTAGTTCAGGTATCTTATGCTATTGGTGTTGTTGAACCAATGGGAGTTTTTGTTGATACATATGGATCAGCTAAAGTTGATTTAACTGATGGGGAGATTGCTCAGAAAGTTGCTGAGATTTTTGATTTACGCCCCGGTATTATTGAGCAAAGACTAAAACTTCGTCAGCCTATGTATGCAGAGACAGCTGCATACGGTCATATGGGAAGAGAAAATGAGGTTGTTTCAAAGAAATTTGTTCGATCTAACGGAGCATCAAATGAAACTGTTGAGGTTGATGTTGAACTTTTTACTTGGGAGAAACTAGATTTTGTGGATAGAATAAAGGAGACTATCTGCTAGATTTTACCAAATACATAATGAAATAAGACTCTTTTTATAAAAGAGCAAGGTGCCTCAAATTATTGAGGCATTTTTTTTAACCATTTAAAAGACAGCTTTTGATCTGATGCAGAATAGTTTATATTTAACACAATTTAAATTATCGCATTATGAGAAAAAGTTACACTGCCGTAAGGCAGCTGGTAACATCGCACATGCAACTAGCCATTGCAGCGGTGTTATCGTTTTGTGCACTAGAGTCTGGAGCTCAGACCTATTGCGCTCCATTATTTGGTTCTGGATGTACGTTTGGAGATCAAATAGATAGCTTCTCAACGACAGGAGCTCAGACTAATATTACGAACAATGGTTCAGGTTGTTCTTCTGGAAATTATTCATACGATAGTACCCAGCTAGTGACTACTCTACCAGGTGGTAGTTTCGACTTTACTGTTCAAGCGGGTCCTACTTGGTCACAAGGTTTTGTGATTTGGATTGACTGGAACAATAATGGAACGCTAACTGATCCAGGAGAGCAAGTTTACTCAACTACTACTTGGGCAACAACTCCTTTTAGTGGTACTATTACAGTTCCTAACTTAGTGACTTATGGTACAAACCTAAGAATGAGAGTTCGTAGTAGTTACAATAGTATTCCTACGGATCCATGTGCTAATCAAACTTATGGAGAGGTTGAGGATTATAACATTATCGTGTTGCCTCCAGCTGCCAATGATGCAGGTGTAGCAAGTGTAGATACACCATTGGTGTCATCTTGTACGCTAGCTAATAGTCTGTGGGTGACTCTGAATAATTCAGGAACAGATACTTTAAGCTCTGCTACAATTAATTGGAGTGTGAATGGAACCGCACAAACTCCAGTGTTATGGTCTGGAGCAATTGTTCCTTCTACAAATGACACCGTATCTACATTTGTTGGAAACTACACTTTTGCAATTGGAGATGTGATTGAGGTGTATACTACGATGCCGAATGGAGTGGTGGATAGTCTCCCTCAGAATGATACCATCATCTTTACCGTTCCACCGTTGAGTTTAAACGGGGTTTATACGATAGACTCACTAGGTACAGGGCCTAATAATTACCAGAGCTTTACTCAGGCAATTGACGATTTGAATTTAGTAGGTGTTTGTGGTCCTGTTACGTTTAATGTGGCAAATGACATTTATGTAAATCAGCAAGTTTTATTCAATAACATAGTTGGAACGTCTACAGCCAATACGATCACATTCCAGAGTGCATCTGGAGATACATCACAGTGTGTTGTTGAGTACACATCTCAGGGTGGTGCTAACTTGACTTATGACGGTGTAGTTAGATTTAATACAGGAGCATCAAATATTCACTTTAAGAATATCAAATTCTATAATCCGTCAACTTCTTCAACTTATGCAACAGTAGTTTCAGTAAATGGAGATGCTAGTAACATAAGTTTTGAAGGCTGTAGAATGCAGAATGATCAGGTTTCGAGCGGATCGTCTCAAGCAAGCTTGGTATATAAGAATAATTCTGAAGGAGATAATGCAACTTTTGAGGGTTGCTCATTTGTGAATGGATCTTATGGAGTTTACTGGTATGGAAGTTCGTCACTTTATGATCAAGGGTTAGAAATGACAAACAATGAGTTCATAAACCAAAGAAGCTATGGAGCATATCTATATTATCAAGATGATGTACATATTGAGAATAACATAGTAACATCAAATACTACGAGTACGTTTGGATACGGTTTTTCTATGTGGTATTTCAGTGGAGATATCAAATTGAAGAATAATCATGTATATCAGCAAACAGGTGTTTCTTGGCCAACGTATGGGTTCTACATGGTGAATTGGACTGGAGACTTTATGAGTCCAGCAGATGTGTCTGGAAACGTGATTAGCATGCCGAATGGAGGTTCATACGGTACTTATATGAGTAATGCGCTATTTGTTGATTTTGCAAACAATAGCATTCTATTCGAAGATGTAAGTTCTTTTGATGAAGCTGTTTACATAACTAATGGTGCAGCAAATAGATTTTTTAACAACGTTGTTAGTGCAGGAGGTAATGCTGTAACAATGTATGTATCAGGAGTTGGAATAGCATATTCAGATAATAATGCATTTACGGGAAGTACTGGAATTACTTGGAGTGGTAATCATACAGATGTAAATTCACTAATGGCAGCAACAGAGATGGATAGTAATTCTGTTTGGCTGGTAGGGGCTGCTTTTGCAGATTCAATGAATCTAAGAACATGTAATGATTCTTTAGATGGAACAGGTACAGACAACTTAAACTATATGATGGATTTACAAGGTGATCCTACTATGGTTGGTGCTTATGACATAGGGGCAGATCAATTTGCAACTGCTTTGAGTTTTGATTTACAAGATACAGTAGGCTTATGTTCTGGTGGAGTGGCTTCACTAGAAGCATGGTATTATGATACTATTGTTTGGAATAACACAGATACTGGAAATTACTATCAAACTAGTACCCCAGGCTCAGTTGTTGTTCAAGGTTCTGGGTTGTGTGGAACAGCTAGTGATACTATAACTGTTAGCCCAGCTCCACTTGTTGATTTACCAACTAATTCAGTTATATGCCTTGGTGGAACGGGTACAATTGATGCTGGTATATCGAATGCTTCATATGCTTGGAGCACGGGAGCAACTACTCAATCTATTACCGTAGCTTCAATAGGAAACTATAGTGTAACAGTAACCGATCAAGATGGTTGTGTGTCAGACGATATGACGACAGCTGACTTTAGTATTCCAGTAAGTTTAAATGATGAAGAAATACTGTGTGATGGAGGTTCTATTACATTAGATGCTGGTATTTCTGGAGGTACTTATAGCTGGTCAACAGGAGAAACTACTCAGTCTATTAGTGTTTCAACTTCAGGAATGGTTTCCGTTACTGTAACAGATGGTAGTGGTTGTATCTCTGATGCGTCAACTGATGTTATTGATGTAGCTTTCCCAGCGGCAGATTTTACAAGTTCTTCATCGAATTATTCTGCATCGTTTAACAATCAATCAACAAATGGAGAAAGTTACTTATGGTTGTTTGGAGACGGAGATTCAAGTACAGTAGAGAACCCATCACATATTTACTCTTGGTCTAATCAAGACTCAGTTGAGTTTACTGTAACTTTAATTACGTTTAACGCATGTGGGTCAGACACCTCAGTGAGCACCGTTCTTGTAGGTGATGCAGTAAGTGTAAATGAAATAGCCAACGAGGGAACAGTTTCACTATTTCCTAACCCAGCAAAAGATGAAGTGAATTTGAGCTTTGAAAATGTTGGTGGCCTTAATGAGATTGAAATTTCTGTGACTGACCTTCAAGGAAAAGTGGTTTTGACGAACAGCTTTAATCTTGCAGGGTCTAGCAAATTAGAAACACTTGATATTTCTAAACTATCAACAGGATTCTATTTGATTACAATTGAGGGTAATGGAGAGAGCATTACGCAACAGTTGATTGTTGAATAGAGTGCTAAAACATATGGTACTAAAAAAGGGGGCAACTGCCCCCTTTTTTACGCGGTGTTGTAGAATAATGTGGGAAATGCGTACATATTTTGCGTAACCTTCTATTTGTAATTTCTAACGAAACAGAAATTATATACTTAAAAGAAAGCTATTTACGTACACACGTTCATTCAGTCAGTGATAAGTCCGCAGTAGCCGAAAGTGCGTGTTTTCAAAGAAAACACAGGCATGTAGGCGTAACAAGTGGCTGGTGCGCAGCAATCACCTCTGAATTAACTTGACTTTTTTTGCTTCTTTTTTGCGTCAAGGCAAAAAGAGAAGAGAATAAACCTTGGCTCAGATCCCACACTATTCTGCTGCAGTACTTTTTTTATGCGATGTCATAACAAACTATTATTGAAAGTGTCGTAAAGAATCGTGCTTTGTTATGGGTCGAGGTATTTATTTATACAAGAGTTAGGCGATTTTCAAATCGGACTTTGTAACGTTTTTTTGATGAAACAATTTGATTATTAGTTGTTTTTAGCTGTAAATTACTTGATGAGTATTTTTCTTTGAATTACCTTAGGCGCTTATTATTTATAAATCAAGTCAAATTATGAGAAAACTTTTACTGCTTGTAGTACTGTGCATAATTGGTGGAGCTAGCTTTACCTATGCACAGAGTACTTTACTAACAGTACCCCCATTAAATGGTGGTAATGGTTCAGGAGGAACAACGTTTAATTTGGATGTTACTAATCCTATCATCATTCAAGAAATAGAAGCTGCTCTTCAATCTTCAAATCAAGACATTGAAATATGGTATTCTACAACACCTATTGCTGGACCTCCAAACATTACAGCTGCTAATGGTTGGACATTGCTTCAAACAACTAACATTACAGGGCTTTCTGCTGGGTTAACTCCTGTTCTAAGTTCTATTCCATTAACTACTCCACTTGTTTTAACTCCAGGTAGCTATGCTTTTTATGTTGGCTGTTCTTCATGCAGTGTAGTATACACAACATGGAATTCTTCTAATCAGGATACGTTTACAGATGGAAACATTACAATTTACACAGGGCAAAATATTGGATATGGGGGGAGTGTTCCTAGTCCAACTTTTCACCCAAGACAGTTTAATGGAGGTATAACTTATATTCCTGCATCTACAGCCCCTAATGATGCTGGTATCTCAGCGATTATAGAGCCTACGGTTTACTGTGCTGGAGATCTAGTAGATCTTACTGTAAATGTTAGAAACTATGGAACTGCTCAGTTGGATAGCTGTTTTATCGTTTGGAATGCTGGATCTATTTCTGACTCTGGTTGGTTTGATGTAAACCTAGATACGTTTAGTGGAGTTGGGCCAACTGATACTAATTTAGTATTAGGTAATTATGTGATGCCTCCAGGGTTGGTGAATATTGAAGTTTATTCTCGCTTTCCAAATGGCCTTCCAGATACCGTAAATACAAATGATACTGCTACTAAAGCATCATCTCCAGCGTTAAATGGTGTATTTACGATAGACCCATTAGGGGCAGGTCCAAACAATTATACTGATTTCACTTCAGCTGTTTCAGACTTGGTAAATTTTGGAGTTTGTGGTCCAGTAGTGTTTAACGTAGCAGATACAGTTTACGATGAGCAATTAGATTTTGCAGATCCAATTTTAGGTATATCAGCGATTAATACAGTTACATTCCAATCAACTAGTGGTAACCCACAAGCTTGTAGAGTAGAGTTTTCAACAGCATCGGCAAACTTTGATGGAGCAGTAAAATTTGTGGCAGGAGCAAAGCACTTACACTTTAAAGAAATCAAATTCCACAACACCATAGCAACAACAAACTTCTCAAACGTAGTGAAGTTTAACGGAGATGCAGACAGCATATCATTTGTAGGTTGCGTATTTGAAAACGATATTACCTCAAGTACATCCACAAATGCATCGTTAGTACACAAAGACAATGTTAAATCCACAGACGTAGTATTTGATAGCTGTACCTTTATTAAAGGTTCACATGGTATATACTGGGATGGAAACAACACTAATTATGATGTGCGCACAGTAGTAACCAATTCTGTATTTCAAGATCAGTATGACGTAGGAGCATATTTCTATTACCAAGACGATGCAACCGTAAGCCATAATGAGATAAGTTCAAACTCAAGCTATAACTTCAGTTATGGAATGTGGTTATACTATTTTACTGGATCAGATGTTCAAGTAAAGAATAACCATATATATCAAGACAGTACAAACACATGGCCACGAGATGGAATGTATATGGTTAACTGGGTAGGAGATATAAACCAATCTGCAGATGTGTCTGGAAATGTAATCAGTATGCCAAACGGAGGTCGATACGGAGTTTACATGAGTAACGACATATTCGTAGACTTTGCGAATAACAGCATTCTTTTTGTAGATCCATCAACATCAGATGAGGCCGTATACATAACAGGAGGAGCAGCAAACAGATTTTACAATAACGCAGTTTCTGCAGACAGTAATGCCTTAACAATGTTCGTGTCAGGTCCAGCAATATCATACTCAAACAACAATGCGTTTGGAGGAAACACAGGATTTACATGGAATGGAAGCCATCCAGACTTAGCATCATTAATAGCAGCCACACAAATGGATAGCAATTCTATTTGGTTAACAGGAGCAATGTATTCAGATACAGTAACATTACGTTCATGTAATGATTCATTGAACGGTACAGGAACAGATAATGCTAACTACCTGATGGACATACAAGGAGATCCAGCTATGGTTGGGGCATACGATATAGGAGCCGATCAATTTGAGACAACTTCCAGCTTTAATTTACAAGACACAGTAGGATTATGTCCAGGAGGAACAGCAAATTTAGAAGCATGGTATTTCGATACCATTGTATGGAATAGCACAGATACAGGAAACTACTTCCAAACAAACTTACCAGGATCAGTAGTAGTTCAAGCAATGGGATTATGTGGCGTAGCACACGACACCATAGTAGTTAGTCCAGCAGAACCAGTAGACTTACCATCAACATCTGTGATTTGTTTAGGAGCTTCAGGAACAATAGATGCAGGTATTTCAAATGCTACATACTCATGGAGTACAGGAGAAACAACACAAACAATTACAGTTTCAACAGAAGGAACATATAGCGTAACAGTAACCGATCAAGATGGTTGTGTGTCAGACGATATGACAACAGCAGAAAACAGTGTTCCAGTAAGCTTGAACGAAGAAGAAGTATTGTGTGATGGAGGTTCCGTTACAATAGATGCGGGAATCTCTGGCGGAAGCTATAGCTGGTCAACAGGAGAGTCAACTCAAACAATATCTGTTACAAGTTCAGGGCCAGTATCAGTAACAGTAACAGATGCAAATGGATGTATATCTGATGCAACAACAGATGTAGTAGATGTGTTATTCCCAGGAGCAGGATTTACAAGTGAAGAGTTAACATTCTCAGCAACATTTACGAACACATCAACAAATGGAGAAAGTTACTTATGGTTATTTGGAGACGGAGATTCAAGTACAGTAGAGAACCCATCTCACGTATACCCATGGTCTAGTGCAGATTCAATAGAGTATACCGTAACATTAATAACATACAATGCGTGTGGATCAGATACTACAACAAGTACTATTTACATTGGAAATGCAGTAAGTGTAAATGAAATCGTTGGAGGAGGTTCAATCTCATTATTCCCAAATCCAGCTTCAGATCAAGTTCAGTTAAGATTTGAAGATGTAGCGAATAGTAGTGAAGTTAGCTTGTTACTTACCGATGTTCAGGGAAGAACAGTTCTTTCTAGAAGTTTGAATCTATCTGGAGGTCTTCAGGTTGAGAACATAGATGTATCAAGATTAGCATCAGGTCCTTACATACTAGTAATTGAAGGATCTGGAGTGTTTGTTAAGAACAGATTGATAGTAGAGTAAGACAAATTCTTATTTATAGATTACTTCAAGGGAGCTTAGTTTTTAAGCTCCCTTTTTTTATTGTTAGCATCCTTGGAAAATAGAAGGCTTTAGAAGCTATATCTATGAAGCAATAAAATGGGTAATTGCTGCACTTTTCGAAGCCTTTTTCATCAGCTTGCTTCAAAATGTCCTATATTCGGAACAGAAAGTCAAATTTTAATTAAATCGTTTTATGAGAAAAAAACTACTATCGAGGATAGTGGCGCTAGGTTCGTTGTATGCCATAGCAACCAGCGCCATTGGACAAATTACAACTTATCCTTACACGGAAACTTTTGACTCATTTCCAGTTGACAACACTTCGTTTGCGCCTGGAGCTGAGCCAAATGCATTTCCAAATAACTGGGATAATCTTCAAGCAGATGCGGCAGCTCAAGATTGGTACGGAAGAAGTACCGCTACGGGGTCATCAAATACAGGGCCATCGTCAGATCACACTTCTGGATCTGGTGTTTATGTGTTTGTAGAAGATGGATATGGGAATAACTCAGATGTAACTCTTCGTTCTCCTGAGTTAGACTTGAATGCTACAGGTACTCCTTTCGCTTCTGTTTGGGTGCACAGTAGTACAACAAGTGGTACTACTAACGAAATGTATGTAGAAGTTTATTCTACCATGAATAATACATGGACTAGAATTGATACTATAGGAAATGTTGCTAACCAGTGGACACAATATACCTATGATTTATCAGCATACATCGGTGATACAGTTAGTGTAGGATTTGTGGTAGATAACTCAACTACTTCATTTCAGCATGATATCGCAATTGATGACTTTAGTGTATACTTCGTAACACCATGTACTGCACCTCCAACAGCAGGTACGGTTACTTTGAGTGATACAGGTGTGTGTTCAGGTATTACGTACAATGTTGGCTTATTAGGAAGTTCATATGGAACGGGTATGACTTATCAATGGCAGTCGTCTCCTGATAATACTACTTGGACAGATATTGTAGGAGCAACGTCAACTATGTACGTTGGTTCGCAAACGGCAGATACATATTATAGATGTATTTTAACTTGTTTGGGACAGTCAGATACTACAGCAGCGTTGTTGCAGCCAATGAACCCATTCTTTGACTGTTATTGTGCGTCTTCTGCAACTAGTACAACCTATGGATACATTGGAGATTTCAATTTTGCAAATATTGCGAACGTGAGCCCTATCGGTTGTCAAACTTATACAGACAATACGGCTATCACAGGAGTTGCTTTTTTAGGAAGTACTCAAGCACTCTCTACGTATATTAATAGTTGTTCAAGTGGAACATTTAACTGTTATGTTAAGGTTTGGATTGATTATAACCAAGATGGTGATTTTAACGATCCAGGTGAGGAAGTGTATGGTCAATCTGGTCAATATTACCAGACATTTACTGGAACTGTTACTATTCCACAAACTGCAACAGTAGGTACTACTGGTTTGAGAATTTCTATGCAAGAAAATGGTTCAGCAACATTAGATCCTTGTGCTTCATTTACGTGGGGTGAGGTTGAAGATTATACGATTGCGATTTTACCTCCTCCAACTAATGATGCGGGTGTTACAGCAATTGATACTCCAATGTCTCCAGCATGTGCGGTAGCGAATAGCCTTTACATAACACTAAATAACTTAGGTCTTGATACATTATCAACAGCAACAATTAATTGGAGTGTAAATGGTACTGCTCAGGCGCCAGCATTATGGTCTGGTTCTGTAGCACCAAACTCTAATAGTACTTCACCAGTATTCGTAGGTAATTACACTTTTGGTGTAGGTGATGTAATTGAGGTTTATACATCTAATCCAAATGGAGTTCAAGACAGTATTGCTTTGAATGACACAATGACTTGGACTATTCCTCCACTTTCATTGAATGGAATTTATACTATTGATAGTAACGGTGTTGGTCCTACAAACTTCCAAAGCATTGATTCTGCAATTTCAGTACTAAGTCAAGTTGGAGTTTGTGGTCCTGTTACATTTAACATAGCAGACGATACGTACGTTGGACAGCAGATGTTGTTTGGTGATATAGCTGGTGCT
>DIYR01000253.1 GCA_002429085.1 Flavobacteriales bacterium UBA6049 | reverse complement strand
CTCCAAGAAAAAAGATTCGCATTGCTTCGGCTAAAGAGTCAGGTATGTCAGTAATGGGATTATCTTCTCCGTATATTTCACTATAAGGGATATTCCTGACTATAAAATGATGTTCCTTGAAAAAAGCCATCCCACCTGTATATTTTTCTCCGGGAGTTAATAATTGGATAAAATTGGGTGAAAGGTTATCCATAATATTTATGAATAATGGAGCCTGTGGAGTTGCTGTATATTGAATGAAGGTATGGTGTGGCAAAATTGTTTTTATTTCCCTTATTCTCCTATAAATGGTACTCATCTCCAATTCCGTTAGGATTTCTCCATTAGCTTCTCTTTTAGCATTAGCACTCGCCCTAGTGTTCATACTTGCTTGGTCCCCCTCATCATCAATTATAAGTGTAGGGACATTACTTAAATCCAATTTTTGTAATACGGTTATTAAATTTTTAAGGTGATTAGTATTTTTCATTACTGTTATCAGCAATGTTTTTTTCACATGTCCACGCGTATCATTATTTTTCCAATCATCTAATTCACGTTTAATCGTATTTTTATCTTGTGGATTTTTATTTGGGTCTTGTGGGTTGTTAAGCATGACCCACTTTCGAATAAACCCTTGATTAATGTTTAGGTCACTTTGAAGTCTTTGAAAGGATTGATTAACTAAGTTGGTTGATGTACCTGCAATGACAATCACTAACTGATAGTCGTTATCTCTAGCTAAAGCTGTTAGAGTTGTAAAGGAAAGTGTTTTACCACTTTGCACATAGCCAAATACTAGACCGGTATCATTGTTAGCCTCCAATTCAGGGTTGCCACACAATTGCATAATGTGATGCGTTTCTTCTTTGACTTTTTCTTTAGCATCCTCATCCGAACCAAAAATCCTATCTAGTAAACTTTCTGTTTCTTCTCCAAAAGTTGGGATCCAATATTCCGAAGATGTATCATCTCCTAGAGCATTTATTTTTTCAAATTCACTCATAGACATTTATGGTTTTGATAATGAACCTTTCAAAAGTTCATTCATGTTATTTCTTACCTCTGTTACTGCGGATTTGGTTTCTTTGGCGATAACCTCAGAAAGTCCAAAGCCAACTGCTATTCTTAGAATAGGTTCAATCACTTTGGCATCATCACCCGCAAACTCAATCATAAACGGATGTACTAAAGACAACCTGACACCAATATTCCTATATCCTTGTGCCTTTTCTTCGTGAGGTATCAGATGATTACCTACTTGAAAAAGTTCAGAGATAGATTCATCATAAGAAACCTCTAAATGAACCATCCATTCGCAATCATTCAGGTGCAATGGAAACTTCTTAAAGTAAGATTCCTGCGTTTCATTTAGGGATTCAGTGTTTTCTACTTTATCAATTACCCTATTTCTAACTTCATTGACCTCTCCTGACAGTTCTTCTCTGATTGTTTCTGTCGTATTGTCAACAACTGTTTTTGAAACCTTACTGTAATTTTTAGAACTTTCTCTAACTCTGTATTTATCCGCCTGTTTTAAAATTGGGATGGAGTCTTTACTTTCTAATTGCTCCTTTAGAATATCTAAAAAAGCATCCATATTATCATCCCACTGAAACCCATCTTTAGTGTGGCTAACTCTAAAACCTTCTAAATGTAACTCGCCAAATAAACGTTTATATCTATGAGTGCCTAATGACCCTGATATTCTTGGTGGTCTAAATCCTTCATCATTATCCGCACTACCTTCAATAACTCGTCCTCTTCTAAATAATGCAAAACCGCTGTCTCTAACAGACATTGTTTCCATAATCGCTACAAATCCTTTTGCTTTTAATTCTCCTCCATTTCCATCACTACCAAAATCGAATTCAACTTTTTGTTTCCATTCAATTGCTTGCTCATCAGGAGTGTCGTAATATGGAACCTTTAATACTTTTGGAGATTCGTAGGTTAATTCTTTTGTGTTGATTCTTAACTTTAATATACCTTCTCTTATGAATTCACGGTAAATACTTGCTAAGTGTCGCTTAACTTTTCCAAGCCCATTTTTTATTGGCATTTTATCTTCTACTCCTGAGAGAGTAATAACCGTATAATGAGAGTTTTTTGAATTATTTTTCGTTGAGATGTCTAATTCATCAATCTTATCTTCAACAATTTTTGAAATGTCAAAATTAACAGTTCTTTCAACTTTTTCTCCTAAAGAGGTAGTTCTTACTTCCCATTGATTAGAGAACCAACAGGCTGCAGACTTCATTCCCATTCCAAACTCTGAAAGCTTTGTATTATCTGCGGGTATCTCAGCAGTTCTGAAAGCTCTTTGGTAATCATCTGTATGAATTCCGGCTGCATTGTCGGTAATTATTATTCTTTTATTTGTAGTATCAAACTCAATGTTGACAGTTAGTTTAAAATCATTACCTTCAAGTGATTTAAGAATTTCTATATTTTTCAGGAAACTATCTATTGAATTATCAATGAATTCTGCTAATGCATAATATGGCTTGTAATTGAGGTGTTTTAAAACGGATAAGATAGTAACACCTGGTCTTATGTTGACACTACTTAACTGTTTCATGACTCATCTGAATTTTATTGTCATTATGAACATACCCATTCGTCCTATTTATTGATGGTGGGGCTTTAATTAGTCTTAAAGCAATTCTCCGAACAATATCAACATTCACTGCATTTCCTAAAGCAGAAAAACAGGTGCCGATATTTTCAGGTAATTGTATCCCATTCATTGATTGAATTCGAGCACCTTCTCTTGGTGTTATGTATCTTTCTTCCCATCCTAAGATGGGTATTTGTGTACTTACTGTAACAAGAGAAGGGAAAAAGTCTGTTCTCTTTAGTCTTACACCTGAACCTCTAAATTGGATGATATAATTTCTAACTTTCCTTTCTCCTCCTTGAACATTCCATTCAAACTTCTGCCAACTCGGAACATTCAACTCTTTAATTTTTTCTACAACAGGATTAATATATTGCTTATATTGATCGTAGAAAGCTCTATTGCTTCTTATGTAATGTTTTTTCCATGTTGGAAACTCATCCTCTTCAGTCCTTGCGTAGCTCGGTAGATTGGCGAACTTTTCCTCTCTCGACATTCCCTTTAATGGAATACCAAAACTGCCTTTACTTGCACCTATTTTTCGAGTTGTTGATGCGAAAGGAGTTTGTTTTTCAAATGGATAAGTTGCGCCAAATTCCATACTCCAAATTGGCCAACTCGGAAGTTTTGCATCTTTTGGCAATCTATCTAAAAACTCTTGCCATAAATCCAACACAAAGACTTTTTCAGGCTCTAGTTTTGTAACATTTATTGGGTTGTTATCAAGATAATCATAGATACTTGTTCGTTTATTAATGGTCTCAGGCCACTTAAAGTGGCCTAACCCATTTTGTGAGCCAACAATAAAAAACCTTTCCCTATGTTGAGGGATACCGAAATGATGGGGTGAGAATATTTGCTTATCAATTGAATAATTTAATTCATTCTCAAGGCGATTTTGAATATACGCCCATGTTTCCCCTTTATTATGACTTTCTAGGTTTCTTACATTCTCAAGAATAAAGTACTTAGGTTTATGGTGATCTAGAATATCTGCAATTTTATCAAAAAGAGACCCATTTCTTTCATCTTCTAACCCTTTTCGGCTCCCTGCTTTTGAAAACGGTTGACAAGGGAACCCTCCGCATAGAATATCATGGTCAGGTATATCTTCTACGGGTATTTTGGTAATATCTCGGTTTGGTTTTATTCCAAAATTATCTCCATACAAATCAGCTAAGGATTCTTTTAACTCACTTGCAAATACACATTCATAACCAAGGCTACTTAAGGCAATGTGAAAGCCACCAATACCTGCAAATAAGTCAATAAACTTTAAACCTTTGTGCTTCAACTTTTTAATGTATTTGTTTCATTTTTTAACTTGGTAATAATAATAGTTGAATATAAATTATTAAAATAAATATTAAAAAAAGCCTTGGCGTTTTACGACCAAGGCTTTTGGAGTGGGCCCTACTGGATTCGAACCAGTGACCC
>DIYR01000143.1 GCA_002429085.1 Flavobacteriales bacterium UBA6049 | reverse complement strand
AGCCATCTGCACCACCACCACTGAGTACTAAGCCAACCTTGCGCTGAGCTTGAGAAACAAAAGCACAAGTAACTAGAAATACGAATGCGAGAAAACGTGTGTACAGCATGGTGTAAATCCTACCCAAAAGTAGAAATAGATATGGTTATGATGCTTCTTTAAGGTTATTAATGAGTTTAATAAAGTATGAAGTAGAATACTGTAATCTTGAGCCGTACCATGAGAATAACTCCCCATCTACGATTCCAACTTTTGTAGTGGGAAGTAACTTTTGTAATTCTACACAATGCCTTTCATTGAATGGGTACGGCTCTGAGGAAAGTAAGAGTGTTTCTGGAGCCAACTCTTGGAGCCGTTCTAATGAGATCTCAGGGTATCTAGTAGCACTAATTATGTTTCTAAAGCCAGCTTTTTCTAGCAAGTGAGAGATGAAAGTATCATTTCCAGCAGCCATATAAGGCTTATTCCATATCAAATAAATGGTAGATAATGTAGAAGAATATGACGGCAAGCTCTTAAAAGATCGCTCAATAGCTTGTTGAATCACATTTGCTTCTCTCTCTTTTCCTGTAAGCTTTCCAATATTAACCATCATGGCATAGGCATCATCCAGTGTATTTATATCACTAATCCAAACAGGAAAGTTCTTTGCAAGAAGATCAATATCAGCTTTGTTATTTTCTTCTTTATTGGCGATGATTAAATCTGGGTTCAGTGCTTCAACGTGTTTGATATCTGGGCTCTTTGTACCACCAATTCTGTTTTTAGAAAGGTATTTCTCCCTTGGATGGATACAGAAGTTTGTGATTCCTACTATTTCTGCATCTAACCCAATATCAAAAAGAAACTCTGTTTGAGAGGGAACCAGCGAAACAATGCGTTTCGCTGGTTGATTTAATGTAATTGTTCTATTGAGTTGATCGGTAAAATTCATTTTACCCAATCGCGCCAATAATATCATGTTTAGTAATAATGTGCCATTTTCCATGCCACTGGGTCATAACGGCACTATTTTCTCTATTAATCAATTTACTCAATTCTTTCATTGGAGTATTATGATCAACAACAGGAAATGGCTTACCCATTACATCACCAATAAGTTTTCCTTTTACCTCTGCATCATCTACTAATTGCTGAAAGAGATGAGCATCATCTATTGATCCAACTAATTCATCATTCTTCAAAACTGGAAGTTGAGAAACATCTGAGGATCTCATTTTATCAATAGCATGTTGAACCAATTCTTCTGTTTTAACAGCAACTAAATCTCTATTCATATTAGGACGAATGAAATCAGCTACTGTTTGCTCTGTATCTGCTATGAATCCACGATCTTTCATCCAATCATCGTTGTAGATTTTTCCTACATATCTACTTCCATGATCATGGAATAATACTACGACACAGTCGTTTGGTTTTAATTCATCTTTCAACTGACGGAGTCCTTGAAATGCAGAACCACAAGAATAACCCAGAAATAGACCTTCTTTTTTAGCTAATTCGCGGGCAACCAGCGCACCATCTTTATCAGTTACTTTTTCGAAGTGATCGATTAAACTGAAATCGACATTCTTAGGAAGAATATCCTCTCCAATTCCTTCCGTGATATAACTGTAGATTTCGTTCTCATCAAATATGCCAGTCTCATGGTATTTTTTGAATACAGAACCATAAGAATCAACACCCCAAATCTTGATGTTTGGATTTTTCTCTTTCAAATACTTTGCTACACCTGAAATAGTACCACCAGTACCTACACCAACAACGAAATGGGTGATTTTACCTTCTGTTTGTTCCCAAATTTCAGGTCCAGTACTTTCGTAATGCGCTTGTCTATTGGATAAGTTATCGTATTGGTATGGGTAAAAAGAGTTAGGAATTTCTTTATTCAAACGTTCTGCCACTGAGTAGTACGATTCTGGGTGTTCTGGTGGAACGCTGGTAGGGCAAACATAGATTTCAGCTCCCATTGCTCTCAGAATATCCATTTTCTCTTTGGATTGTTTATCGCTAAGTGTACAAATTAATTTGTATCCTTTAATCACTGCAGCTAAAGCAAGTCCCATTCCTGTATTTCCAGAAGTACACTCAATGATAGTACCTCCTGGTTTTAGTTTTCCTTCGGCTTCTGCATCCTCGATCATTTTCAATGCCATTCGATCTTTTACAGAATGACCAGGGTTGAAATACTCAACTTTAGCAAAAACATCACATGGAAAATCTGAAGCAATATTGCTCATCTTGATCATTGGAGTATCTCCAATGGTTTCAAGTATATTATCGTAAACCTTTTTTTCTTTATTAATCATGTCGCGAAAATATCTGAAATCAATTGAATCGTATGGCTTTTACTGGTGAAATTGAGGTTACTATATAAGTTGGGATAATTAACATTATTGTACACAAAACAAGTGTCCCAATGTTAAGAACTAATATGTGAGATAACTCGAAGTTAATCGGCACCTTAGTGAGGTAATACGTAGCTTCTGGGAGTTTAATGATTCCATATTTTAGTTGAATAAACCCAAGCCCAAGTCCAAGTATGTTTCCCCAGAAGATACCTATGCTGATTAAGAACATGGCTTGATACAAGAATATTTTTTGGATGCTCCAATCATCACTACCTAATGCTTTTAGTATTCCTATCATTTGTGTTCTGTCTAATATCAAAATAAGTAGAGCAGAAGTCATATTGATAGCAGAAACAAGAATTACGAGTGAGACGATAATAATCACATTGATGTCTTGTAGTTCTAGCCAACTGAAAATATCAGGAAAACGCTGATCGATAGATGTGGTTTTATAAGCATAGGGGATGTTCTTGAAGATAGCTTTTTCACTTTCGGCAAGCTGATCAAAGTTGTGAACATTAATTTCAAATCCACCAACAGCCGTTTTATCCCATCCATTTAATCGTTGTACGTGTTGAATGTCTCCAATCAAATAAAGATTATCAAAATCAGTTAACCCCGTATTATAGATTCCTGAAACGTAGAATTTACGAGGCCTTGGTTTATCATTTTGAATGAAGAATACCATGAACCTATCGCCAACAGAAAGTTTCATTTGTTTTGCTATAGAAGCAGATATTAATACAGAATCTGACCGTTGAAATCCGTAAGTTGGTATGGCTCCTTCTTTTAGATAGCGCTGAAAAAACTCCCAATTGAAAGTGCTGTCAACACCTTTCAAAACAATTCCTTGAATTGCATCTTCTTGTTTTAAAATTCCTGCTTTGTTTGCGTATACTGAAATCGATTCAACTTCATGTAGTTGTGTGATTTTGGAGACAAAATCTTGCCTTCTATCAATGGGGGATTGCTCAAAACCATCCTCACTTTGAAAAACATTGATTTGAATATGGCCCCCAAAACCGATCACTTTTTGTTTGATTTCGTTTTGAAATCCAGTTAAAATGGCAAGACTAAGAATCATAACAGCAACACCAATAATTATCCCACCAATGGCAATGGCGATAATAGGGCGTGTACCTGATTTTTTTTGAGATTGGTCTTGTTTTTGACCTATTCGTTTAGCGATAAAGAACTCGAAGTTCACGATTTTACTGAATTGAAAGTTGCTATATCCGTTGTTTAGTCTAAGTTAGCTAATCATTAGCCCCTTGTAAATTTCAAACAGTTGAACAGAGCGAAAGTAGTTATTTTATTGAGCGTGCTGATATGTAGTGCCCTGCAAGTGTCAGCTCAATTGCTTCAAACCACTTCACTACAAAAGAACAGAAAAATTTTTGATAAAGATGTGAGCACTGGCGCAGAGCAACTGCTACTTTATAGGTTATCTGAATTAGAAGGTAAGAAAATAGCTGTTGTAGCTAATCACACTAGTTTGATTGATGGTGTTCATTTGGTAGATACCTTACTCAGTAGAGGGATTCAGATTGAAAAAGTATTCGCACCTGAGCACGGCTTTAGAGGAACAGCCGATGCCGGTGCAACGATATCTTCTGGGGTCGATAAAGAAACTGGTTTAAAGGTGATCTCTTTATACGGTAAGAACAAAAAACCTACTCCAGCACAGTTAAAGGAGATAGATGTTGTTTTGTTTGATATTCAAGATGTAGGGGTACGTTACTATACATATATCTCTACGATGCATTATGTGATGGAAGCATGTGCAGAAAATGAGATAGAGTGTTGGATTTTAGATCGTCCAAATCCTAATGGTTTTTACGTGGATGGGCCGATATTAGAGAAAGAGTTTCAATCATTTGTAGGAATACACCCAATTCCTTTGGTACATGGATTAACCGTGGGTGAATTAGCAAAAATGATCGTTGGTGAAGAATGGATGAGTACTGAATCAACATTGAATTTAGCTGTGATACCATGTGAAGGATATGAACACGATGATTTGTTTCAATTGGAAGTAAAGCCATCTCCGAATCTCCCAAATATGACATCTATCTATTTGTATCCGAGTTTAGGTTTGTTTGAAGGAACACCAATAAGTGTTGGTAGAGGAACGGATTTTCCGTTTCAAGTACTTGGCCACCCGCAATTTAGAAGAGGATATTTTGAGTTTGTTCCTACTTCTCGAGAGGGTGCAAGAAACCCAAAATTGCGCGGAATGAACTGTAAAGGATTTGATTTACGAGCCATGAATGGAGAATTCGCAACAGAGTTTAAGGGTATTTATTTGAAGTGGATGCTCATTTTCTATGGAGACTGGAAAAAGAATCAGACGAAACCATATTTCAACCCCAATGGATTCTTTGATCTATTGACTGGTACAGATCAGCTTCGCTTAGATATTGAAGCGAACAAATCAGAGACGGAGATAAAAGCTACTTGGAGTAAGGAGCTAAGTAGTTATTTAAAGATGAGGAGAAAGTACTTATTGTATGATGATTTTGGAAATGCCAAGAACTAGTAGGTACTCTAATTGTTTAACCCTATAAATTTCAAAAAACGACTCATTATGAATATGCTAGAAGAGGGGCAAGCTGCACCACAATTCGAAGGAAAAGACCAGAACGGAAATAGTATTAAGCTTGCAGATTACAAGGGGAAAAAGGTAGTGTTGTATTTCTACCCTAAAGATGATACACCTGGATGTACAGCTCAAGCATGTAATTTGAGAGATAATGATGCTGAACTAAAATCCGCTGGATATGAGGTTATTGGTGTTTCAGCAGATACTGAAATGAAACATCAAAAATTCATTACAAAGTACGAATTACCGTTTCCTCTTATTGCTGACACTGAAAAAGAGTTGATTCAGGCATTTGGGGTGTGGGGACCGAAAAAATTTATGGGTAAAGAGTATGATGGTATTCATAGAACTACGTTCGTTATCAATGAAGATGGAATTATTGATAAGGTGATTAAAAAAGTGAAGACCAAAGATCATACGACTCAAATTCTAGAAGCTTAACGCCTTTTTATTTACCGTAAATTCATTACGGTTTGTTCAGTTACATTTGCTGAGCAATTCAGGAAAAAAGAAACACTATGTCCAAGAAAGAAGTATCTAAAGATAAATTGAAGGCGCTCCAAATGACCATGGATCGTATGGAGAAAACATACGGAAAAGGTGCCGTAATGAAGATGGGCGATGAGGCCGTTGAAAAGATAGAAGTAATTCCATCAGGTTCAATTACGGTGGATTTGGCTTTGGGCGTAGGAGGTTATCCTCGTGGAAGAATTGTTGAAATTTACGGTCCAGAATCTTCAGGTAAGACAACTTTAGCTATTCATGCGATTGCTGAAGTTCAAAAACAGGGAGGAATTGCGGCCATTATTGATGCTGAACATGCTTTTGATCGTTTTTATGCAGAAGCATTGGGTGTTGATACAGAGAATTTATTGATATCTCAACCAGATAATGGTGAACAAGCCTTAGAAATTGCTGATAACTTAATTCGTTCAGGAGCAATTGACTTATTAGTAGTTGACTCTGTTGCTGCTCTAACTCCAAGAGCTGAAATTGAAGGTGAGATGGGAGACTCAAAAGTTGGTTTACAAGCCAGATTGATGTCCCAAGCTTTACGTAAGCTAACAGCAAGTATTTCTAGAACGCAGTGTACGGCAATTTTCATTAATCAATTACGTGAAAAAATTGGGGTGATGTTTGGTAATCCTGAAACTACAACTGGTGGTAATGCTCTTAAATTCTATGCTTCTGTTCGTGTAGATATAAGACGTGCTGGTCAGATTAAGAGTGGTGATGAGGTGATAGGTAATAATACTAGGGTGAAGATCGTGAAGAACAAGGTCGCTCCTCCATTTAGAAAAGCTGAATTTGATATCATGTATGGAGAAGGCATTTCTAAAACAGGGGAAATAATAGATCTTGGAGTAGATAAAGGAATTATCAAGAAATCTGGAAGTTGGTTTAGTTATGGTGAAACTAAATTAGGTCAAGGTCGAGATGCTGTAAAACAGTTATTGGCAGATAACCCTGAATTATCAGAAGAGTTAGAAGAAAAAATCAAAGCAGCTATTGAGAATCCAGCTGCTTAAAAGACCGTTAAATTTTTACCGTATTCTAAAGCCCAATTACAACTGTAGTTGGGCTTTTCTTATTTTGCGATCATGATAAAATATGGTTTGTTAATCCTGGCTATTGTAGCATTGTATAGTTGTGGATCAGATACTGAGAAAGATTCAGAATCTCTAAAGAGTGGAGTAGTTATTGAAGAGGCAAAAGATTCGATTTCAATTGTAAATCAAGAGATAAAGGAGGATCCTTCTAATCCTGAATTATACTATAAAAAGGCAATGATCTACGTTCGCCAAATTCAACCAGAAGAGGCATTGTTAGAGTTAGATAGGGCAATTGCAGCTGATTCAATGAATGTAGAATACTATCTGAAGAAATCTGACATCTATTACAACTTGAAGAACATGGCGGGTGCTAAAGTGGAGGCAGAAAATGCATTGAAAGTAGATAAAGACAATACTCAAGCTTTTATGAGGCTAGGCTGGATAGCGTTTATTATTCAGAGCTATGAGCGTGCATTTGGTTTTGTAAACGATGCACTTCGTGAGGATAAGTATTTGGCAGAGGGATACTATTTAAAAGGTCTTATATACAAAGAAACAGAGGATTATCCTGCTGCTATTAGCAGTTTTAGTACTGCTACAGAGCAAAATAATGACTACTACGAAGCTTGGATAGAACTAGGGTTGCTTGGTGCAATGGCTGATCATGAACTAACGACATACTATTATGATAATGCAATAAGAGTAGATAGTACGAAATATGAAGCTTTGTACAATAAAGGTTATTACGTTCAGGAAAAAGGAGCTTATCGTGAGGCATTAAATTTATACTCTCAGATAGCTAGGCACAATCCATCGTTTTACAATGCATACTATAATAGAGGCTATATCTATTTAGAATACTTGCAGAAATATGATAGTGCTGTATATGAGTTTACAAGGGTTGTAGGTGTAAATCAACTAAACCATAAAGCATTTTATAACCGAGGGTTGGCATATGAGAGAATGGGAGATATGAGGAGTGCAATGGCGGACTTTGATCAAGCGTTAGTGCTTAGCCCGGAGTATGACCTGGCAGCTGAAGGAAAAAGCAGAATACTGGAACAGACGAACTAACACATACGAACAAAAAAAGGGAAGCAACTGCTTCCCTTTTTTATATCAACACAAATAAGACTTCTTATTTTACTTTCGCTACTACAGCTTTAAATGCTTCTGGGTGATTCAAAGCTAAATCAGCTAAAACCTTACGGTTTAACTTGATATCAGACTTCGATAACTTACCCATAAATTCAGAGTAAGACATTCCTTCTTCTCTTACAGCTGCATTAATACGCTGAATCCAAAGACTACGAAAGTTTCTTTTCTTTTGTTTTCTACCAACGTATGCGTATTCCCAACCTTTTTCAACGGCATTTTTGGATACTGTCCATACATTTTTTCTGCGACCAAAGTAACCTTTGGCCTCTTTCATCATCTTTTTTCTCTTAGCTCTAGAAGCTACACTATTTACTGATCTAGGCATTTCTAAAATTGTTTTTTTGGCATAAAGCGACTCATTAAAGAGTTCTTTAAAGGCTCAATGCCGGGTTAAACTGAATAAACCAGTTACGTAATTAGATACGTAACAAGTGTTTGATGTTCTTTTCATCTGACTTATGAACCAAGGTTGCTTGAGTCAGATTACGCTTTTGTTTCGTTTCCTTTTTTGTAAGGATGTGAGATTTAAAAGCGTGTTTTCTTTTAATCTTTCCAGTTCCAGTAAGCTTAAAACGCTTTTTGGCACTAGAGTTTGTTTTCATCTTTGGCATAATAAACTATTCCTTTATGCTAACTGTGTTGATTTGCTATTTCTTAGCCTTCTTTGGAGCAATAAACATAATCATACGTTTACCTTCCATTTTAGGCATTTGTTCTACCGTCCCCAATTCTTCTAATTCAGTAGCTAACCTTAATAAAATTAACTGCCCCTGATCTTTGAATAAGATAGAACGTCCTTTGAAGAATACGTAAGCTTTGATCTTAGCCCCTTCTTTCAAGAATTTTTCTGCATGTTTCTTCTTGAATTCGTAATCGTGTTCATCGGTTTGAGGTCCAAAACGAATCTCTTTGATTACCACTTTTTGAGCTTTAGATTTTATTTCCTTCTGCTTCTTCTTCTGTTCGTATAGGAACTTTTTGTAATCAATAATCTTACAAACAGGAGGATCAGCTTTTGGAGAAATCTCTACCAAATCTAGACCAAGTTCTTCTGCCATTGTAAGAGCTTCTCTCAATGAGCGAACACCTGGTTCAACGTTTTCACCAACCACACGAATTGGGTCAGCTTGTATTTTACGATTAATTCTGTGAGGGTCTTCTTTTACGACTCTCACCGGTCTTTTTCTTCTCCTAATTGCCAAATTCTGCTTCTTTAATTACTTTAAAATGTTCCCACTTCTTCAGAAACTAAATCCTGAATAAGTTTTGTAAATGCGTCAACAGACATAGATCCAAGATCACCGTGTCCGTGTCTACGTACCGATACAGTTCCTTGTTCTATCTCTTGCTCGCCCAAGATGAGCATGAAAGGTACTTTTTTGACTTCATTGTCTCGTATCTTCCTACCAATCTTTTCGTTGCGGTCGTCAACAAGGGCGCGAATATCGGAATTATTTAGCACATCTGAAAGCTCCTTTGCATTCTGATTATATTTCTCAGATAGTGGAAGAATTACCACTTGCTCAGGAGTTAACCACATTGGGAAATTACCTCCGCAGTGCTCAGTTAATACAGCTACGAATCTTTCCATGCTACCAAATGGTGCACGATGAATCATAACAGGTCTGTGCTTTTTATTATCACTTCCTGTATATTCTAGTTCAAATCTTTCTGGAAGATTATAATCTAGTTGAATGGTACCCAGTTGCCATTTTCTTCCAATAGCATCACGAACCATAAAATCAAGTTTTGGACCATAAAATGCAGCCTCACCATATTCTATTACCAGTGGTAATCCTTTCTCTTCGGCAGCCTCTTTAATGGCACTTTCAGCCTTTTCCCAATTTTCTGGGTCGCCAATATACTTAGCAGGGTTTTCTGGGTCACGTAGACTTACTTGTGCAATAAACTCTTTAAAATCAAGTGTTTTAAAGATGTACATTACAAGATCGATTACTTTCTTGAATTCATCTTTTACTTGCTCGGGCATGCAGAAGATGTGAGCATCATCTTGTGTAAATCCACGTACACGAGTTAAGCCATGTAACTCACCACTCTGTTCGTAACGGTATACAGTACCAAATTCTGCAAAACGAACTGGTAAATCTTTGTATGAGCGAGGTTCTGCTTTAAAAATCTCACAGTGATGAGGACAGTTCATAGGTTTCAACATGAACTCTTCCCCTTCGTGCGGAGTAGTAATTGGTCTGAATGAATCTTCACCGTACTTTTCATAGTGACCACTGCAAACGTATAAGTCTTTGTGTGCAATATGAGGAGTGATAACAGATTCATAGCCAGCTTTTTTCTGAGCTTCTTTTAAGAAACGTTCTAATCTATCTCTTAAAGCTGCACCTTTTGGTAACCATAGAGGTAGCCCTTGACCTACTCGCTCACTAAACGTAAACAAACCAAGCTCTTTACCGAGCTTACGATGATCACGTTTTTTTGCTTCTTCCAATTGAAATAAATACTCATCGAGCATCTTTTTCTTAGGGAAAGTAACACCGTAAATACGAGTGAGCATTGGCTTGGTTTCATCGCCACGCCAATATGCACCAGCTGTACTTAACAATTTAATTGCTTTAATATAGCCGGTATTAGGTATATGTGGTCCTCTACACAAGTCTGTAAAGTTTCCTTGCTGATAGAAGGTGATGCTTCCATCTTCTAAATCGTTTATAAGATCTAGTTTGTAGTGATCACCTTTTTCTTGGAAATACTTAACAGCATCAGCTTTGCTAACCTCAGTACGTTTGTATTCATTTTTCTGAGAAGCAAGATCCTTCATCTTCTTTTCGATTTTAGCAAAATCGTCAGAAGAGAAGTGTGTATCTCCAAAATCTACATCATAGTAGAAACCGTTCTCTATGGGAGGCCCGATTCCAAATTTAACGCCAGGATGTAACTCTTCTAATGCTTCTGCCATCAGGTGAGCAGAAGAGTGCCACATAGTTTCTTTACCTTCATCGTTGTCCCAGGTGAGTAACGCAAGCGTAGCATCCGTTTCAATTGGACGGTTTGCATCCCAAACTGCACCATTTACTTTGGCCGAGAGAACGTTTCGCGCTAATCCTTCGCTAATGCTCTTGGCTACTTCCATTGATGATGTGCCACGGGGATACTCGCGCACGCTACCATCAGGAAGTGTAATCTGAATGTTTTCTACGTTACTCATAAAGCCTGCAAATATAAGTCGATCGGATAGAAATGAACCTTTAGTAACAAAGTGAATTATAGAATTTGTTTTGGCGACTATTTTGCACAGTTATCTTTTTAGAAAATGCAATAAATGCGTGTGAGTGAAACAATGGATCTTAAGAGCTGATATCACTTCAGATTGGAGTTTACTATTACCTATTCAAGAGTAGAATAGGTATGAGAGTTTAGAGTTCTTTTATTTTTCTAGTTCCTTAGGACGATGGTATAATTGCATTTTAAAATGTTGGACGTAAAGAATACCTTGGTTTTTGATAAAAATGGAATAAGTTATAATCTACAACTGAATGAAAGGTAGCTCAGAAATTAAATTTAAACGAACCATCCCAAAGTGAAAAGTTTTCGTCTATTTGTTTAGGAACCAAACACTATATCTAGTAATTATCATGACACAAGTGAGATTTTTATTCCCCCTCTCATTGATTTTTTTAATCTGTTTTAATGCTAATTCTCAGCAGCTTATATCATCACAAGAATATGATAACCTTAAGTTAAACGGATATTATGATCAACTAACTAATGTTCAAGTAATTGATGATGCTATAATGGCAAATGATTATTACGAGCCAGAATCATCTTCTAGATCTGCTAGAACAGGAGGGGGGTGTGGTTGCTACATTGAACCTGATGCAACTTATATTCAGGCAATTCCTCCTTCGGATGATACACCATCATTAACATTGGCAATTCCGTTTAGTTTTTGTTTTTATGGAACTCAGTACGATACTGTTTACATAAATAATAACGGTAATGTTTCGTTTGGAGGTTCTTATCCAACTTTTAGTGGGGTTGCCTTTCCTTCTGATCAATATGTAATGATAGCTCCTTTTTGGGGTGATGTAGATACTCGGAATAATGGAGGAGAGGTAGTATATAAATTGACCAATTCATCTTTGATCGTAAATTGGAAAGATGTAGGTTACTACAATCAGCAACATGACAAGCGTAATTCATTTCAGCTAGTAATTACCGATGGAAATGATCCAATTCTTCCGTCTGGTAATAATGTAGCATTCTGTTATAAGGACATGCAGTGGACCACGGGAGGGGCCTCTGGTGGGGTTAATGGCTTTGGAGGAATTCCAGCTACTGTTGGTGCAAACAAAGGAGACAACATTAATTTTGTTCAGTTTGGTCGTTTTAATACACCCGGTTCTAGTTATGATGGTCCATTTAATAACAGTGATGGGGTTTCATGGTTAGATGATCAATCTATGTATTTTAATGTATGTGGAAATCAAAATATACCACCTGTATTAGTAGGGCAATTACCTTGTGATACGGTATATATGTTCATTGGAGATACTTTTGATTTCGACTTTAGTTTTTTAGCTCCTGAGCAAGGTCAGTCAACAGTAGCACAAGTTATATCAGTGCCATCTAATGGTAATGTGTCTATTCAACCGAATGGAGTTCAATCAGATATACAAGGCACTTTTTCTCCAGATGTTTCTAATGTAGGATTGTCTCTATTTGAGTTAGAAGCATTTGATGATGCTTCTAATCCAGATACAGTAAGTACTGTGATTCCAGTTATGGTGTATCCATTAGATATGAATCAAATAATTGTTGGTAATACATCTAAATGTGAGAATGAGACTACTTCATTATCCACGGTGCAATTATTCGATACTTATTCTTGGAGTACAGGGTCTACCAACCCATCAATTGATGTTGTGGTGGCAGGAACCTATTTTGTAACTGTTACAATTGGAAATTATGTCGGTGAGGATTCCATAGTGGTTTCTGATGTTCCTGTTCCCACTATTGATATTGTAGGAGATACTAACCTGTGTGAATTAGATACAGCAGTTTTGTCTGTTTCTGGAATGTATTCTTCAATAGTATGGTCTACAGGAGAAATAACTCCTCAAATTGAAGTTGTGAGTGCAAGTGGGGTTTCAGTTACTGTTTTAAACACAGAGGGATGCGAAGCTTCTGATTCAGTATCAGTAAGCTTCAATATGTTACCTACATTAGTTTTTGAAGAAACCATAGAAATCTGTTCAGATTCTACGCTAATATTAGATGCTCAAAATAGTGGTGCTAGCTATTTGTGGTCAACAGGTGAAATAACTCAACAAATAGAAATAGGTTTCTTGGCGCCTAATACACAGAATGAGATTTGGACTCAGGTAACAGATACAAATGGCTGTGTTACTTCAGATACTATTATTATTGAATCAATAGATTGTTCAGTAGGGATCATAAGTTTGTCTGGAAACGAGCTTTTCGTTTTTCCTAATCCAGCAGAAAACACTCTAAACTTTTCATCTCCTATTAGCGGTGAAATTGTTGTGCAAGATGTGAGTGGTAAAGTGGTATTTGTCAAATCACTTTTGAATACTAGAGAGCTAGATATCTCCCAATTGAAACCAGGGACATATTTCATTAAGTTAATGCAAGAAGACAAAGTTTTGAAGTGGAACAAAAAATAATAAGTATACTAGCCATCCCAAAGATATGAAATTTCGTCTTTTAGTTTAGGAATCAAACGCTATATCTAGTAATTATCATGACACAAATGAGATTTTTATTCCCCCTCTCTTTGTTTTTTTTAATCTGCTTTAATACTAATTCTCAGCAGCTTATATCATCACAAGAGTATGATAGTTTGAAGTTGAATGGAGCCTTCGAGTTATTAAATGGGGTAATTATAGAGCATGAGCCAGTAGCAAAAGACCAATTATTTAATCAAAATTCAAGATCAAGTATTGCAAGATCTTCTGTAGAGGGGTGTGGTTGCTACATTGAACCAGATACTAGTTATACGCTTGCAATGCAACCAAACGATGATGGTAGTCAGCTGATCAATTTTCCATTTTCGTTTTGTTTTTATGGAACACAATACAGTTCATTATACATTAATAATAATGGAAATGTGTCATTTGGGTTGCCTTACACAACATTTAGTGGGGTGGGATTTCCTTCGAATCAATTTGTTATGATAGCACCTTTTTGGGGTGATGTAGATACAAGAGGTGCTGGAGAGGTTTGGTACAAAGTGGATAGCAATTATGTAATTATTAACTGGGTTGATGTTGGATATTACGATAGTCAAACAGATAAGCGAAATACATTTCAGTTGATTTTATCAGATGGTACAGATTCTTTACTTACCGGAGATAATAATGTTGGTTTTTGTTATCGTGATATGGAGTGGACTACAGGTAGTGCCTCTAACGGTCAAAATGGCTTTGGGGGTACGCCTGCAACTGTGGGAGCGAATAAAGGAGATAGTGTGCAATTTGTGCAGTTTGGAAGGTTTGATGCACCTGGAACTACTTATAACGGACCATATGATACATCTGAAGTGTCTTGGTTGAATGATCAATCTTTTTACTTCAATGCTTGTAACAGTATCAATATTCCACCAGTTCTAACAGGCTTAAATCAATGCGATACCATTAATAGTTGTGTTGGTGATACATTTACCTTAGATATTTCAGTCCTATCTCCTGAGCAGGGACAAATAACCCAAACCCAAATACTATCAGCTCCTCCAAGTTTTGTAGTAACAGGGAATACCACAGGAAATAGTTCTGATGTTTCGGGGTATTTAGTCGGGGCTCCAAGTAATGCTGGTTATAATGTGATTGAGTTGATGTCTTATGACAATGGAATGCCAGCAGATACCATTTATACGAGTATTGTTATTTACGTTGATTTAGTACAATTCCCTAAGCCAAATATTGTTGGAGATACCATTGTTTGTTTTGGTGACACAACTTCTCTTTCCATTCTTGATGTGTATGAATCAATAAGTTGGTCGAGTGGTGACACTACTCCTATTATAGGGAATGTTTCACCAGGAGTTTATACAGTTACTGGGACGGTTGGTTTTTGCTCTAAAAAAGATACACATACTGTGGATGTTCAAGTATTGCCACAGCCTAATATTACTGGTGATACTGAGTTTTGTGAAGGCGGTAACACAACTTTATCTATAGCAGATACATTTGATGTGTTTACTTGGTCAACAGGAGATTTAACCGAAGATATTGTTGTAGACGATTCGATTACTGTAAAGGTAGTTGTTGAAAAGTGGAACTGTGAAAATGTTGATTCTGTTTCATTGATTATTAATCCGCTTCCTGAAGCCACAATAACTGGCGATACCTTCTATTGTTTAGGGGCAAGTACTGTTTTATCGGTTCAGAATTTTGCAGCTTACGAATGGAATAATGGAAGTGATACAAGATCTATTTTAGCCACTGAAGGTGATTATTACTGTTTAGTAACAGATGCAAAGGGATGTCAGGCATACAGTGATACAGTACAGGTGATAGAGATTGATCCTAATGAGCAAATTTTTGGGGACACAACAATTTGTATTCGAACCGGTAATCTGAATACATTAAATGGAGCTGATGGAAATGCGGTTTATGCATGGTCAACAGGTGATACAGCACAAGAAATAACTGTAGGAGTAGGAGAATATCAACTTGTGGTAGTTGATAGTATGGGTTGCTTTGATTCATCATCCGTTGAGGTGATATATATAACGACACCCGTAACGAATTTTTCTATCGATCCAGATAGTTTCACTGTACGAAAGCTAGACGTTCAATTTACAGATTTGACTATGCTAGATTCTGGCTTTATAGAAACGTACTACTGGACATTTGATCAGCTTGGAAATGAAGGAACATCAGACCGCCAAAACCCTGTATATGCATATCAGAATGAAGGGTTAGTTGAGGTTACGCTTACTACTACAGCAGACAATGGTTGTAAATCAAGTCTTAGTAAGGATTATCTTGTTTTAAGAGAGATTCCTACGTCAAACGTAATCACTCCAAACGGAGATGGAGTAAATGATGTACTTTATTTTAAAAGACTGGAACATTTCCCAAATAGTGAGTTAACTATTTACAATCGTTGGGGATCTGTGGTATATTCAACATCGGATTACAGAAACGATTGGGATGGGGATAATCTTAGTGAAGGGGTATATTACTATGTGTTGAAGGTTTCTAAAATCAATCAAGTTCACAAAGGATCTATTACAATTTTAAAATAGATTACAATAGTAGAGCTAGTTCAAACTAGCTCTACTTACTTCTACTTTTTTAAAATAGGTTTATTTATTGTTCTGGTTGGATCTCCAATACAGGAAAGAGCATTGTAAATTTAGATCCTTGGTTTTCAACACTACTAAAGTTGATAGTGCCATCTAACATATCCATACATCTTTTAACGATAGATAACCCAATTCCAGATCCTTCGATGTTGGTTGTGTTGCCTGCTCTATGGAAGAGCTTGAATAAATGAGCATGATCTTTTTCGGGGATTCCTATACCATAATCAATAACATCTATTCTTATTTGTTGATCTGTATACGTTACTATTATCTGGATCTCTTTATTGTTGGGTGAGTACTTGACTGAGTTAGAAATCAAATTGGTGGCACATGTTTTTACAAGTGAAGCATCAAACCAAATCGTTTCAGGAATAGAAGGATCAATTTTCATTTTGAAATTATGCTCACGTCCCATTCCTTCCTGTATAGGTAAGATAATCGTGTTTATGAGAGATGGAAAGTGAACAGGAACATCGTTTCTTTTAACCTTGCCTGCATCAATACGAGACATGAATAATGTATCATTGATCAAATTCGTAAGTTCATGAACAGTTCTCTCAATCACATGAGTGTGACTTTGAATCTTTTCGAGAGGAGCCCTATTATCAACATGGAAGGCTATGAGTTGAATAGAGCTCAATATTGTTGTTAATGGAGTCTTTAACTCATGAGATACCATTGTTACAACACGAGATTTTAATTCGTTTAATTCCTTTTCTCTTACTAAAGATTCTTTTAGGTTTAATTCTACTTCTTGTCTTCTTACAATTTCTTGTTCTAATTGATGATTATTCTGGACAAGCTCAGTCGTCCGTTCAACAACCTTTTCTTCGAGCTTTTCATTTAATAATTTGAGTCTACTTTCACTAGCTTTTAACTGTTGTTCGAGCTGTGCTCTTTGCATTGTCATTTCAATAGCAGTGTAAAGAACCTCAGGCCTAATTGGCTTAAGAATATAACCAAACGAATGAGAGTTGATAGCTCTTTTCATTGTGCTATCGTCTTCATTTCCAGTGATGTATATTACTGGGATTCCATAGGTTTTATTGATATGCCCTGCGGTAGCAATCCCATCCATTTCACCGGGAAGGTTAATGTCCATAAGAACAATATCCGGTGGGTTATTAGCAATGCTTTCTAGTGTGGATTTTGCATCTTCTTCTACCGATGTTACTTCGTATCCTAAATTATGTACAATTTGACGTTCAAGTAGAGCAGTTACCTTATCGTCCTCTGTTATAAGTACTTTGTAAGACATTTATGGGAATCTTCAAATTATTAAAAGTGTTAACAATAGTGGTTTTTTTAGCCATATTGTTTCGCTACTTTTGATTGAATCGCAAATTACAAAACATGTCAGACAAGATTGTTGTAATAGAAGATAATCCCGATGTTAGAAATAACTTGAAAGAGATTCTTGAATCCGCGGGTTATACTGTAGATACTGCTGAAAATGGAGAGATAGGACTTGAGGTTCTTAAAAGGACAATGCCTGATTTAATTCTGTGCGACATTATGATGCCAGAGTTAGATGGTTATGGACTTTTGAAAGCGGTTAGGAATAGCAAAGTACTTGCTTCAACCCCTTTTGTGTTTTTAACCGCCAAAACAGCCAGAGAAGATTTGAGTAAGGGAATGGAGTTGGGAGCTGATGATTATATCATGAAGCCTTTTACCATTGCGGAGTTACTTAAACGCGTTAGGATTAGGTTGGATAAACGGAAAGAGGTGCTTGAAAGATCTGAACAGAAGATCAAAGAAGTTACTTCTAATATTGGTCAACCAATTACTCATGAGTTAAACGAACCACTTAGAACAATTACTGGTATTGGTGAATTGATTATGACCGAACACTACGGAATGGAGAAATCTGAAATAGTAGAGTTTGTATCATTGATTCACAAAGCGGGACTGGAGTTAAAAGAGGTTGTTGGTAAAACTCTTAACTACTATGAGGTTGAAGAATTAAAGAATAATAGAGACCTATTAGATCAGTTAAAAAGTGAAATTATTCCTTCGACTAAGCATATTATCAATGATTTAGTTACTACAGAATCTCAAGAATATAGAAGAGCTTCTGATGTTGTAGTATCATTAGTTGATACCAGTATTCAATTTCCAGTTAAGTATTTCAAGACTACCATAGGAAGTATATTGAGTAATGCTTTTAAGTTTAGTCCTAGAGGTAGTATGGTTCGTGTGATTGCAGGAATTGAGGATAAACACTTGGTGGTTACTATAAGTGATGAAGGACTAGGAATGGCTGAGGAAGATGTAGCGTCAATTGGAGCCTACAAGAAATTTGATGATGGCAGTGTCAAAAAAGGTCTAGGTCTAGGGTTGTTTAACACTACTAGAACCCTTGATATGTTTGATGCAAGTATGACCATCAATAGTAATAAGGGTATTGGAACTATAGTGAAGCTTAAATTCAAAGTTGCTGAATAAAGAATTTGAATGATAAATAGATTAAAAGCCCTATTGATTGATAGGGCTTTTTTTATTCCTAGTGTTAGCTAAGTGTTGATAATACTCTGTTGAATTGATATTGATTGTCAACTTACGACTTTAAAAAATGTCTGCTTAAGTTGAATTCTGTATAGAGTAAAAAGGTAGTATGGGAGCTGTTTATCTCTTCGCTAGGATGGGTATATGAAGTTAAAATTTGTTTTCCAGCGCTTTTGTTGAGGTCTTGGCTGGGTTCCAAGGATCTTTATAAGAAGAGAAGAAAAAGAACTCCTTGATATAAGCCATAGTCCTGATAAAACGCATATAGTAGCTATTATAGAAAACCATTGCAGGAACATAAAAAATCAGCTTCCATTCTTTTTTCCAGCGTTCAGAAATAGACATTACTAATCCGAATTGAGCAAAATCCATAATCATGTACATTATAACTTTCAACGGAATAATAACAGCTAGTAAGCCAACGTTATTCATTATGATATCAACCAAGTATATCCACCATAAAAAGTTTAAGACAATATCATAAGTGACGTTTTCTAGAAAAGAAATGAAATTCAATAGATTAAAACTCCTGTTTGGTTTATAGATGTCACTGTGTTTTCGAACTCTAAAACGAACAATAGATTTACTCCAACGTAAACGTTGTTTACTTAATACTCTGAATGTTGTTGGTGCATTTGTTAAACCAATAGCAGAAGGTTCAAAATGAATTTTATATCCGACCTTTCTAAATTTCACGGTAATATCTCCATCTAAGCCAGGACCTATATCCCAGCCGCCAAGTCGCTTTAATACATCTGTTCTGAATGCACCAAAAGCACCAGAGATAATACGATAAATTCCCAATTCGGTAGAGACGATTCTTGACATTGAGATGGTGTTCAGGTATTCTATCGCTTGTAGAGTGGCGCATAAACTTTCTTCAGCATTACGCACTTTAATGTTTCCTCCAACTGCACCAATTTGATCATCAAAATAAAATGGCAGCAAAATGTTTTCTATAGAATCTCTATCAAATGATGTGTCTGCATCAAGGTGAACAATAAATTTCCCTGTAGCATAGCGTAAGGCAGTATTAGCTCCAGATGCTTTTCCGCCTCTTACATCATTTCGAATGAAACAGTTAATAAGACCTGCACGTTCCAAATCCCTGCCAATAAGAGGAGTTTGGTCATCAGAACCATCATCAACAACAATTAGTTCGTAGTTAAAATAGGTCTGTTCTTTTAATGAGTTTACAAGTTTAAATAGATGAGGTCCTTCGTTTTTACCAGGAACAATAATGGAAATTAAAGGCATTTCTGCCCAAAGTAATTTTCGAGCTCTTTGATTTCTAGATTTAAGATTTCTTCTGTTTAGTAGTACAGAAATTACAATTATGAAATCAAACAATAAGAAACGTGGGACTTCTAATATGAAAAAGTACCAAAACGTCCGAATGATTTGAAGAATACTCTGGTTTTGCCAATAACTAATAAAAAACTCCCAGTAGTCAATTAACATAACTCTAAGAGGTTAAGATAGATGCACGTAAATCGTTTAATACACTTTGATACTCTGAAGTTTGCGTCAATTCTTTGTGATTTGAAACAACATCAATTTTTACGTCCTTCACATTATTATTAAGCAGAGTATTGACAGAATCAGCCAATCGCTTCAGCTTTTTTTCGCTTTTATCAATTGGACTATTCGGAAACAATATAAAAAAGGAATTGATTGATCTAGCCAAGATGTTCGCACTATCGGTATTGGTGACAATAAACTCAGATATTTCTTCGATCAATCGGTCATACCTAGCACCAAGTATACCTTCAGTTTGTGAAGTGATGTTTAATCTAATCAAGCCAATACAACTAGGAAGATTAGCTGTTTTGATCCGTTCAATCTCAAATTTCAGGTATGTTCCGAATGTACTGTAAGTAATGTAGCCATTATAAACGATTTCCTTGCTACTCTGAGACCCTTTTGGTTGTATGGCTTCTTGGATTCCTTTATCTGTAAGCGTTAAGTTGAATACATCGTATTGAACCAATCCTTCAATTTCATTTTGAAGCCCACAGTTCATGCATTCAGCCTTCATTTCAGGTTCTTGAAAATAATTATCATTATCCAAAGAACGATACATTACAGAAGGCTTGTCGTAGTCTACACCAATATGGCGAAGTGTTTTGTTGCACTTCGGACAAACCATTTGATCTCCTCTAATAAAGTCAGATTGAGGACCGATATAAGCACAACTAAAATGGTGTACCAAACTTTCAGTCACCAAATTAGCAGATCCACTAACTGGATCTGTCTCTTTATAATTTAGAAATCCACCGTAGCAATTTCCACATAAGTGCATTCTATCAACAAATTCTGGCTGAAAGAACTCCTTATCTAATGCTTCTTCTATCGCATTAATTTCAGACTTAGCTTGCTCCTCTTCAAGTGACAGACTCAAAATCGGATACGTATAACCAATTATGCTGTTTCTATCCTTAATGGGATTTAAAACTCGATCTCTTGTAAAGGCAAAACGTAAGGTTTTGATTAAGTGACGATTGATTTCTGGATTAACAGTAAAAGGCTTTAGCTGCTTTCTTTTTCGTTTTACGCCATCAATAAATGCGCTCAAAGATTCAGGTTGAATAGTTTGAACGATGCCATCGCTTAGCTCTTTTACTTCAGCATCTTTTACATCAACAATGCTCAAGATGAAAATAGGAAGAAGATAGATAGACTCAATATTCGATTTTCTAATCGATCTAAGAGTTTTCTTGCATTCTTCCCTCTCTGTAAAGTCTAATACAAGAGCATCATACAGCGGAACTTTTTTAATATCAAAGTCGCGGTAGTCATTAATCAGAACAATCTCTTTGTCGAAATTATTTGAAATTCTGACCGTAGAAGAACGTGATGACTCGTTTGGATTAAACATATTCTAGAAATACTTCGGTTTACTTACTACAACGTTAATCTTGTAAAATTCGAACCATTTCGATTCGTCTTCAACGTTGAGTGGTACTACAACTGCTCTAATTCGTCTCTCTACCTTGGACCCGGTATCATATAAACGATCAGGCAAATTGGTTGTTTTAATATAAAGTTTGTCAATAATTCCCTTACTCTTACTGCCATCTGGGAACTTGATATCAACGATGTCTCCTGCAGAAATGTATTTTAAATCTTCTTGTCTGAAGTAAGCATTGATGTGTAACCCTTGGAACTCTATAATATCAGTGACCAAGTTTTGCTTGTAACAAACCTCGTCCGAACGGGCATATACTTGTGAAATCATACCATCTTTAGGAGAGTAATAAACAAACACATCAGTATTATTTGTGCCATCGCTCGAGATTACACCGTTCATCTCACCAAGGTTTACATCAGGAACCTGTCTTCTCAATTCCTCTAATCGCTGAACAGTAATGTTTAAGTAACGATTTAGATATGAGATTTCTTCTTTTAACGTTTGTTTTTCGTTTTTAAGATCTTCTATTTTTTCTTCAGCAGTTTGAAGTTTAGAAGGAGGATAAATTTCTAAGAAAACTTCTTTCTTGATTTTGTCTAAATCTCCATCAAGTTGTTTGTGTCTTCTTTCGGCATCTCTTAACTCAATACGTTTGAGGTCAATATTTTTAAGCGTGTTAAGCTTTTCTTTCGTTAACCAGCTTTCTGTAGATCTTGAGTAGCTACTTTCTGTTGAATTTGTGATAGCTGCGGCTAAACCATTGTCGTCTTCTAAATCTAAACGATAGGTGAATAACGAATCGCCTGCTAATACAGAATCACCTTCTTCTATGAAGTATTCTGTTACAAGGATATCGTCAGTAAACATTACGTTGAATTTATCCATGATGATTTCAGACTCAGCAGAAACTTTAACCTGTTTACTGATGAAGTATGAACCAAAACTCAATACAATGATTAAAAGGGTGGAAAAGTAGATCACGCGATCCCAGTTGAAACCTTTTCTAATTGGTTTCTCCTCGATCCCTTTGATGATACTTTCTTGTGATTTAAACTGAAACTTTTTCATGGCTCCTATTTTTCATTCATGGAACTCTGGTAATCGAGCTCAAATAATGTGCCCAAATCATGAATGGCTAGTCTACTTAAGTCGAGTTCGGCATCTAATAACTCAATGAATTTTTCCATAACAAGGCGATTTGGAAAATCTTTTGTTCGAACAGAGATGGTTGTTTTTTCTCTGTTTAAAGCAAATTCTTCGGTAGACTTTCGTTGAATGAATTCTATATCAGGCCTTTCGTAGGCCATTAAATATACTTCGTCTACTAATGGATAAATGGTGCTTAAGGCAAATTCTGGATAATGTAGAGATAAACTAATGCTTAGTTTATGACGATTGGTATCTATTACGCTTTTGGCAATTTTTAGTACCGAAGATATGTTTTGAACATATTGCTGTTGATTTCCTTCCCAGTCTGGGAATGTTTGTGGCTCAATATCAAAATGAAAACCTTCAAATCCCATTGACAATAAATTATTCAACTTATCTACTAAAACGGCACTATCAATTTCTAATGCTAGCTTATTATCACCAATGAGTGCTAAGCTAGTTATGTTATGCTTTTTACTCATTTTATTAAAGTCCATCACCTTGTCGGTCATTGGTGAAGGACCAGGAGACAAAAACACTTGCTTGATCTCGTTATTTTTTAAATAGTGAATCAAGAATAGGTTGTCTTGAGCATTAAAGAATTTTGACCATATATATGTACTTCTGCGCTGTTGATACTTGAATAACAACTCCCCTGGATCGACAGTAGTGCTGTATGTCAGAGGAGAAGGTTGATTCATGTACTCACTCATTTTAAGCGCTTTCAAATACAAGTTTTGCTTTAGGTCAATGATTTCAATTTCATTTGCAATAAGCTCATCCATGTAGTTTACTGCAATCAATGGAGAAAAAGAAACATCACCAAACTGATACTTAATAATCTCTCTTCTTAACCTTTCTTCAATTCTGAATCTAGTGTAGTAGAAATCAACCAATTGTTCAAGTTTGAAACTATACTCATAGTAGTAGTTCAGTAATTCGTGTTGATCGTTTTTCTCTTTTTTCATGTGAGAAAACTCAGTTTTCTCTTTTTCGTATCTGGCTACTTCGTTAGATCCATTAAAGTTGATAGGTACCCGAAAGATTAAACCAGCAGAAGCGTAAGATTGATCAAAAACAAGTGCATCGCTTCCCGGTACGGGAGTCTCGTTTTCAATAAGGTTATAACGAATAAACGGCTTTAGCGTAAGGTTACTTAAACCTTTGTATTTCAAATCAATATTTTCTTGTTCAAGGGCAATCAATTGTTGAAAATAGTCCGAAGAATCGAGTGATTCAGTAAACATTTTAGACGGAATAGGATCTAAAATTGGAAGTTGTGAAGCATCAAAATCTGCAACAAACTCATTATTTACTAGAATTCTGTCGCGTAGAACTATGTTGTAGTTCTGCCATTTATTGTACATGTTTTCAGCTCTTGAGATCCTACCTTTTAACTCGATCAGTTCTTCCCAGGTTTTGTCTTTAGTAGAATAGAGCATTTCAATGATCTGAATTTGTCTATTGAGCAGATTTATGCGTTCGTCAATGGCTTCAAGCTTTTGGTTGTTGAATATGTAGATGATATAGTTGTATAAATCTTCATACCTGCTAATGCTGGATATTTCTTGCTGTTTAAGTTGAGCAATTTTAGCATTGTTCTCAAATCTTTTGGCCTTCATTCGGTTTGCATAAAAACCGTTGTTCAGTAAATCCATATCAAGCGTAAGATTCAAACGTTGCTTGAAAAAGATATCTTCATTTGGACCAAAACCTGGCTCTACGTTATAGATATACCAAGAGTTGAATCCAAGACCAATATCACCACGGTATTTTTTAGCCATCGCAACAAATAGTGCACTATCATAGTACGATGCATCCAAACTATCAAAAGTCATGTTGAATAAGGAGTACACCTTGTTCGTATCAATTTGTGTTGCACTCTGACTATAGTCGAGAATTTGATTTTCGAATAAGTCGCTAACTTCTCTTGTGGCTTCACTAAGAACATCTCCAGATTTTAATTGAAAATCGAACTTTTTAGAACCGTCAGTTCCTTTTGGCAGTGTAATTAATGATGGTTCTTCCTCAGAAGTATTGTTCGTTTCAACAGGTTGATCTAGCGCGCGCTTTCTAAGGTCACGTAGGCTAATCCTTGTGCCATTCTCGTATGCAATAACAAAAGCGCCTTTGACACCATCGTTCAGTAGCTCTTCTCTTCTGGCCCGGGCAAATTTTATATCTCTAAAAATACCAGTAGAATACCTATATCTATTACCAGGGATAGTTTCGATATTCAATTCTGTAATACCAGAGAACTCAGAAGGTAACGATGGAGAAGTATATGTTCCTATTTGAACGGTATAGAATAGTCCATCAATTTGATCAACAGAGGTTGCTTTTTGAGCAAAAGCACTCGTGACCATCAAGCCCAAAAGAAAGGCTAGAATGCTGAAAGGTTTAAAGTTTTGCATCGGATAATCGAATTGCACCCGCGTTTAGCAAATATTGCCCCCGAATTAATTTTTTCGAGATTTATTGAAGGGGTAAATCACAAATATAGCAGGAACAGAGCTTGTTAGGGTCTTTCTTTTTACTTCATTGATGCAGCATCTTTTACATTGACATGTGTTTTTTATCCCATAATGGGAAAGTGTAAGACGTGTTTTGGAATGCTTTGATAACTATGTTTTGTAATGCTGCAAGTTGTATCTTTACCCTAACAAAACATTCCGAATTCTATAGAACTGAACTATTTTATGAAGTCCTCAAAATTCTTCATTGAATGTAGTGATTGTCAGGTAAAAGGCCGATCCAAATTCGCAGGATTGTGTGAAAAAGATTTGGATTCAATTAGCTACAACAAATCGTGTGCTGAGTACAAAAAAGGGCAAGTGCTCTTTCATGAGGGTACGAGACCTCTAGGTGTTTTTTGTATCAACCACGGTAAGATCAAAGTTTATAAAGTTGGTTTTGATGGTAAAGAACAAATCATTCAAATCAGTAAGCCAGGAGATCTTTTAGGCTATAAAGCAATGATAAGTGAAGAAACTTATCCTGTTACGGCAGAGGCATTGGAAGATACTAAAGTTTGTTTCGTTCCGAAGGGCGATTTTCTGAGCATCTTAGATGAGGCTCCTAGCTTTAATAATATGCTATTAAGAGAAGCATGTAAAGAGCTTGGGATTATGGCTGATAGTTTGACGAGCCTTGCTCAAAAAAGTGTTCGTGAACGTTTAGCGGTGGCATTGTTAATGCTTAAAGATACTTACGGAGTAGATGGTATAGATGATGGCCCTGTTGAAATTAATTTAACACGTGAAGATTTGGCAAACATAGTTGGAACAGCCACAGAAACGGTAATCCGATTATTGCATGATTTCAAGCAAGAAAAACTCATTGAAACGAAAGGACGAAAGATCAGAGTCCTTGAACCAAAACAATTAATAAAAATTGGTCAATTGTATTAATTGATCAATGATCAAAAAGTAGCAAAGGCCTGTTAAACATTTTGTTTCAGGTCTTTCTTTTTATGATTTAAATCACAATTTGCTTTGATATTCATCATGCACTGAAAATTATTTAAGGTAGACCTTTGAACAGAGAATTATGGAAAAGATTTTAGTACCTACGGACTTTTCAGAATTAGCTTTTAGAGCTTGTGAAGTAGCTGTGCAGTATGCCAAACGCACTAATGCTTGGGTTTATTTACTTCATGTTGACTCAAAGAAAAATGCAGATCCAACCGCAGCTAATCAAAAATTAGATGAGCTAAAAATGCATGAGGCTTTCTCAGATATAAATGTGTCAACCATTTATAAGCAAAGCAAACTAGAAGGTTCTATTATATCCTCAGCTAAGGAGCACGATATAGATCTGATAATAATGGGATCTCATGGAAAAGATGCTAAAGAAGCCGGTTTGGTTGGGTCAAATACAGCTAGAGTTGTTCGGTTATCTGAATTTCCAGTACTGGTTGTAAAATCTAAGGAAGAGGAGTATCAGGGTAAAAATATTGTGTTTGCTTCAAGCTTTTATGGTGAAGTAGATCAAGTCTTTCCTAAAATTCAGCGAATTGCAGAAGCTTGTGATGGTCATATGAACTTGTTGAAAGTAATTACTCCAAGAAATTTTGAAACCACGAAGCAGACTCAAGAATTGATGTCAGAATTTGCGAATCAACACAGGTTGAAAAACTATTCTGTACATATATATAATCACGAAACGAAAGAGCAGGGGATTATGGAGTTTGCGCATGAAGTGAATGCCGATTTAATTGCACTTGTGACTCACGGCAGAAAGGGGTTGTCTCAATTTTTGTTAAGCAGCATAGCGGAGCAAGTGGCAGATAGATCAAACATTCCCGTGTTGAGTGTAAAGCTACCTCCAGTTAAACCAACTGATGCCATCCTATTTCCAGATTAATAAGAAATAACGAACGCTATGCCAACAGGAAAAATACTCGTGTTACTAGACGACACACTAGCTTCGGTAAAAACGCTTGAGTTTACATTAAAGCACTTTAACACGGGTACTAATCTGATTACAGGTTTAAAGTTGAATCGCAAGCATGCAGGGAAAGAACTTGTAAGTCTTGCAACTGGAATACATGTTGAGGAATCTTCACTAGAGCCGTCAGAAGAGTTGGCAAATTCTTTATTAGAGATTAAATCAATTTTAAATCAACGGTTTAGATTGTTAGACCTTGGTCGAGATGAGCTAAACAGCTTATATCAACAGAGTAGATATGCGGATTTATTAATTACTACAAAAGCGAATCATATAGATTTTGTAGAGCCGATGTTATCTACCTTTAAAGAAAAAGCACCTAACATCCCATTGAATTGCATGTATCTTACTGTTCCAGAGAATATTGATTCAATGGATAATGTAGTACTTGTAAATGATAACTCTGAAGGAGCTTTAAACGCTATTAAGGGATTTTGTAGGTTATTTACAGAGCGTTGTAAGACAGCTAGCATTACTCTTGTGAATTACATAGACAATGATTTCTCAGAAGAAGAGAATACCTACTCATTAAAATTATTGGCCACTTATTTGAGAGCTCATTGTGATGCTTTAGCGATTCATCGCTATAAAGGGGAAGACGCTCAGTTCTTATCTAAGTTGTTAGATATAAATGAGCGCTCTTTAATCGTAAAAGGTGCAGGTGTATCAATACATAAAGATCAAGCATTCTATGACGTATCACAAGTGTTGACAATAGGCGGTATGATTTAATAATTCCGTCATTATAATAGAATTCAATTTTAGCTACTTTTCGAGTCACAAATTCAAAAGACATGAGAATCATCATTCCAACAGATTTTTCGGACAATGCACAAAGAGCATTTGAATTTGCTTATGCAGCGCACGGTCCTGAGGCTGAATATATTTTGTTGAACTCTTACGAAACTCCAAATGCTGGAAGTGGTGGGATGTTGGTCTCCATTGATGAGATTTTACAGAAAGAATCATTGAATGATTTGAAGTTAGAATCGGAAAAATTGCTTGCAAATAATCCTGGTTTAAAGCTTGAAACAGAATCAATTCATGGTAGTATAGAAGATGGAATTCATCGTGTTCACTACAAAAAAGCATGTGATTTAGTTTACATTGGGACTACAGGAGCAAGTGGATTGAAGGAGGTGCTAATTGGCTCGAATGCAGAACGAGTTATTCGAGAGGCATTACTTCCAGTGATTGCCATTCCTAGTGAATGTGAGTATGTTCCAATAAATAAGATTGTTTTCGCATCTGATCTGAAGGAAAATCACTCAGAAGAGACATTTAGGCCTTTACTGAATATTGCTCGTATTTATGGAGCCAAAGTGGATATCATTCATGTTCATGGAACCAACGAATTAAGTGAAGAAGAAAGTAGTCAAAAAGAGTATATCGAATCTCAGTTAAAAGAGGTGTTTGGTGAATTCAAGATGATTATTTCTGATCAAATTGTTCCTGGTATACATGATTATATCAATGACAATAAAGTTGATTTACTCACTTTGATTCCAAGAAAAGTATCGTTCTTCCAGCGCTTATTTAAGCAAAGTGTATCAAAGGATATGGCATACCATGTGAGTGTACCATTACTTACTCTAAAAGATAGAGACTAGCGAATTCCTTCCTTACGAAGAAACTGAATGTATTTCTGACGATAAACGTTGTGTTGTTGTAACGTTTTAGAAAAATTGTGATAGCCCGAGTAATCGGGCTTTGCACACATATATATATAGTTGTGAGAATCTGCATTTAACACTGCTAGCAAAGCTTGATGCTCTGGGACAGAAATAGGCCCAGGTGGAAGGCCCGTGTGAATGTAAGTGTTGTAAGGTGATTCAGTTTTTAGATGTTTAAGGTAAATGCGCTTCATAGTAGGGTCTCCAACAGCATATTTAACTGTAGGGTCGGCTTGTAATCTCATTCCTTTTTTTAGACGATTTAAATACAAACCAGCCACTTTGGGCATTTCATCTCGCTTTATCGTTTCGGCTTGCACTATAGAAGCTAGAGTAGATACCGCACTCTGTGATAACCCTTTCGACTTTGCAAGTTGAATGCGCTCTGTAGTCCAGAAGCCCTTGAATTCCTTGGCCATTCTGGATACAAACATTTCAGGACTAGTGTTCCAGTAAAACTCGTACGTATTCGGAATGAACATAGAGATGAACGTATATTCATTAAAACCAAAATGACGAGCGACACTGTCAGCTAATAGATATTGTACTAACTCAACACTATCGGGTTCAATTTTCTTACTCACAACCCCAGCAAGTTGAGGTAAGGTTTTAATGCTGTGAAAGGCAATATTCACAGGTGTTTGGTCACCAGATCGCAGTAAATTAACCAATTCGTTGTTACTCATGTTAGGACTAAGTCTATACCTGCCTGGCTTTATGTTTTTGGTGTAGTTTTTCTGATCTGAAACCCATCTAAATGAAGCTTCCTTCAAGAGAATTTTATCTGTTTTTAATAACTCAACAACATCCTCGTATTGAGCACTAGTAGGAATATAGAAGTAACCATCGTTTGGAAGAGATTCGCTAATGTTTGGAGCGGTAACGTAACGATAATACTTAAATCCAAGAATAGAAACGATAGCCCCAATTGTGAGAATGAGAGCTAAAAATACTTTCCAAATCAATTTCATCCAGTGAAATCTGCTTTAAACAGTTGATAAATATGGGCGTCTTGAAATTCACCTTCAAAGTTAATCCAGTCTTTTAGTGTGCCGCATTGAATGAACCGAGCATTTTTAAAAAGCCGAATACTTGCATTGTTATCTTTAGGAATAGTGCAGTATAGTTGATTAAGCAAGAGGTGATTAAAGCAGTAAGAGATTAGTAAATCTAGTGCTTGTTTAGCGTATCCTTTTCCTCTATCTGATTTGTCACCTATTAGAATTCCAACTCCCGCACGTTGATGCAAGGGATCAAACTCGTATAAGTCAACACAACCAATAGAGGTTCCATCCAACTTATCAATCATTAAACGTAGTTGACGGTCCGTAAATATATCTTGAACAGAATTTAGGTAATTCTTCAATGTCTGCTTGCTAAATGGTGATGAGGTACTACTTATATGCCAAACACTAGTATCATTTTCCCATTTATATAGGCAATCCAGATCAGCCGGTTCTGGAGCACGTAATTTCAGTTGAGTAGTCGTCAACGTTGTCATACCCATTCACCTTTAAAAACTTGAGTAGCAGGTCCGTTTAACCAAATGTCTGTAGCTCCTGTTTCTGTCCAAGTAAATTTTACTGTAAGTTTTCCTCCTAGTGTTGAAATAGGAATAGTATAAGTGTTTCCAATTACTTTCTCTGCCGTTGCAATAGCAGCAGCTGTTACACCAGTACCACAAGAAAATGTTTCATCTTCAACGCCTCTTTCATAAGTTCTTACTTTGAGGACGTCTTGTTGCCATTCAATGAAATTTACGTTGGAACCATTCTTTGAGTGTGCGTTACGCAAACCACGCCCCATGTTGAATACATCATACGAATCAATAGAGGTAACCGGCATTACAATATGGGGGGAACCAGTGTCTAGAAAAAATCCAGCTTCATATGTTTCAATAGCCTCAACTTCTGTCATTTTTAGTGAAACCCAATTTTCATTGGAAACAACACCTTGATGAAGTCCATCAATAGCTTCAAATTCACACGTTTTTTCAATAACACCTAAGAACTTAGCGAAAGATACTAAGCACCTGCCACCATTTCCACACATGGTGCTTTCGTTTCCATCGGCATTGAAATACACCATTTTAAAATCAACCTTAGGGTGATTGTCGAGTAAAATACAGCCATCAGCCCCAATTCCAAAACGTCTGGAACATAACTCTTTGATTAACTGAGTGTTTTCAGTAGGGAACTTTCCTGATCGATTATCGATCATAACAAAGTCGTTTCCTGTACCGTGATATTTGTAAAAGGTAAAACTCAATGTGCTTGTAATTGGTAAATAATGAAACTGTCAACTTCGGCAGCCAACGGGCGCAAAGAAAAACTATTCTCAATTGCGAAGTAAGTACCATTTACTATAAGATAGTTTTGATCTTCATAGGATTGAATTAGTACCGTCTCGTCAGGAACCACACCATACAACTTCAATACTTTGCCATTCATGCTATATTGAGAAGAGTACAACGGGTGATCCCAAAATTCAATTGTAACAGATTTTTTTTGAGCGATTTGTATGTCGCTTTGCTTAGAAAGGATGCTATCTATTTTAGCATTAGAAGTGCTAGTATCTTTTGATGGAAGGTCAACTTGATAAGAAGCTAATAATTCTTCTCGAATAATCTCAACCTCAGTAAACGTAGTTACTTCTGCAATGGCCGTAGAATCTAATTCTTTCGCTTCATTAGAATCTATTTGAACAAGAGATGAATCTAAGGTTAGTTCATGTGTTTTACTAGAATCAAGTATCGAAGAATCAGAACTTGTTTCCTTATCAAGAATTAGTTCTTTCGGAGGAGGTGGAGGGGCTTTCTTTTCGCTTATTACTTTTCTTATTTCTTCAGGCGCTGTTGTGTCAGCAGTTTCAGTACTTATTGTGATTGATGGATTTTGTTTTTGTGCTTCCGTTTCAATGTCTTTTTCAGAAGTGCCAGAACCTGACTGATTGCTGCAATTAGTCATTATAACCATGCAAAGTAATCCGTATAGGTATAGCAATCCCAACTTCCTCATCGTTAACAAATTTAACGATTCAGGTAACTTCATTCACATTTTAAAAAGTAGCGATACTGACGATTAGGCTTAACTTTTTTTAACAGGAATAGAAAAACAGAAATAGGATGACGATCGTAATTAACAGAAACAAACACAAAGAGAGTATTCATCATGATAAAGCAATTCACCTCAGTACTAAGTGCAGCTATCTTAGGAGGATTTGTAGCAGTTGGCAGTATGTATTATTTAGAACAAACTGAACAAACTGAAATAATGGCTGCGCCAGAGAGTTACATTCAGCCAACACAAGCAGCTTATAGAAATGTAGCTTCATTTGAAGCAGTTGACTTTACAAATGCAGCAGAAGAAACAGTTCACGGAGTAGTTCACGTGAAAACCCTTGCGAAGGGTCAGCAATACTACGAAGTAAACCCATTACAATATTTCTTTTTTGGACAAGCAGAAGCTGTTCCGCGTCAAGCCCCTCCACAAAGAGGATCTGGTTCAGGGGTAGTGGTTTCTTCTGAAGGATACATTGTTACTAACAATCATGTTATTGATGGGGCTGATGAAATTGAAGTGGTATTAAATGATAACAGGAGCTATCAAGCAGAAGTGATTGGTTCTGATCCGAGCACAGATATAGCTTTACTAAAAGTAGATGCGGATGATTTGTACCCAGTTCCTCTTGGGAATTCTGATGATTTAAAATTAGGTGAATGGGTATTGGCAGTTGGAAACCCCTATAATTTGAACTCTACTGTTACTGCAGGTATTATTTCTGCAAAAGGTCGAAGTATTGATATTATGAGTCGCAACAGAGATCAGAACTTCGCTCCAATAGAGAGCTTCATTCAAACCGATGCGGCTGTAAATCCAGGGAATAGTGGAGGAGCACTAGTCAACACAAAAGGAGAATTGATAGGCATCAATACAGCTATTAAATCTCCAACAGGAACGTTTACGGGATACTCGTTTGCAGTGCCATCAAACATTGTTCATAAAGTGGTAGAAGATCTAAGGGATTTTGGAGTAGTACAAAGAGGGTTTCTTGGAGTGAGTATTAGAGATGTAGATAGCAAATTAGCAGAAGAATTAGATATAGATCAACCGCAAGGAGTGTACGTTAATGGTTTGTTAGATGATGGTGCAGCAGAAAATGCTGGGATTGAGAAGGGAGATATTATTGTAGGTGTAGGAACTAATTCTGTTACCAATGTGCCGCAATTACAGGAGCAAATCGGTAGATATAGACCAGGCGATGAGGTTACTGTTACCGTATTACGTGATGGAGAAGAAAAAAAAGTGCCACTTGTATTAAGAAATAGATTCGGGAATACAGAAGTAATTGAAAAGTCTGTTGATATCAGTTGGAGTGCTTTAGGAGCTGAATTCAATGAGATAAACGAGAATGTAAAAACACAACTTGATATTGATTATGGAGTACAAGTGGTTGAACTCAAGGATGGTAAGTTAAAAGATGCTGGATTAAGAGAAGGGTTTATTGTATTGCAAGTAGATAAGAAACCAATTAGAAACCCTGAGCAGTTAGCAAACATGTTAGCACAACTAGAAGAAGGGACATTGATTGAAGGTATTTATCCGAATGGTAAAAGAGGATACTACGGAGTAGGTAACTAGTTTTTCATGATGGGTTGTCGAACCAGTAAAGGTTGATTCTATATAGAGTCAACCTTTACTAATTTATACCCACAGCAAAGCATATATTTGCGCCAGAAATCGAATAATTAAATTTCAGACGCATGTCAGTATCATCTGTAAAAGAGTCGTATACAAACGATCTAAAAAATCATGTAGAGCGCGAGCGTGCCGCAGTTAGCCTGATCAATTCTATTGGTACATTATTGTACGATAACTCAGTAGAATTGGTGTTATTCAGAAACCACTTGGTTGACACCAGCGTATCAGAAGTTTTAAAGCTTCATACTTACGGTAATACTGTGGTAAATCGTGAGTTCACTGTATTTGATACAGCAGCTTTAGCTAAAGAAATGATATCAATGAATTTAGCTCCTGCTAAAGTTGATATTGGTAAACTAGCAGCAGAGTGGAACGAAGAGAAAGCTTCATTCAATGATGATATGAATGCATTCTTAACAGATAAAATTGGCGGATTCTCTCAAGATAATGCTCAAACCGAGCCACGTGATGTTGTTTTATTTGGTTTTGGTAGAATTGGAAGACTTGCAGCTCGTGAGTTAATTAAACAGTTTGGTAAATTTCAGCAACTGAGACTAAGAGCAATCGTTACTCGTGATGATTCTGATGCAACGTTAATTAAGCGTGCTGCTTTATTGCGTAACGACTCTGTTCATGGTCATTTTTCTGGAGCAATCGAAGAAGATTTGGCTAACAAAACATTGGTGATCAATGGGCAGCGTATCCAAATGATTGGCTCTAAAGATCCAGCAAGTATTGATTATACGGCTTATGGCATTGATAATGCAATCTTAATTGACAACACTGGTGTCTACAAAAACAGAGAAGAGTTATCAATTCACTTGAAAGCGAAAGGTGTTTCTAAGGTAATTTTGACTGCTCCTGGCAAAGAGATTCCAAACATTGTTTACGGAATCAATCACTTTGATTTAGACATAGAAGGAGAAAACATTTTCTCAGCAGCTTCTTGTACTACAAACGCAATTTCTCCAGTACTGAAAGTGGTGAATGATGAGTTTGGAATTACAAAAGGGCATATAGAAACGGTTCATGCATATACCAATGATCAAAACTTGTTGGATAACATGCACAAGAAACCAAGAAGAGGACGTTCTGCTGCAATTAACATGGTAATTACTTCAACAGGTGCTGGCGCTGCAGTAACTAAAGTGATTCCTAGCTTAAAAGATAAGTTAACAGCTAACGCAGTGCGTGTACCAACTCCAAACGGTTCTTTGGCTATCATGAACTTAGAATTAGGAAAAGAGGTAAGTGTAGAAACTGTAAACGAGATTGTAAGAAAATCAGCTTTAGAAGGTGATTTGGTAAATCAAATCAACTACAATGTAGATCCGGAGCTGGTATCTAACGATATCATTGGTAACACTTGTTGTTCAGTATTTGATAGCAATGCAACTTTAGTACACTCTGATGGTAAAAATGTTGTGTTGTATACATGGTACGATAACGAGTTTGGATACACAAAACAGGTAATCCGTTTAGCGAAATTTGTTGCTAAGGTTAGAAGATTACACTACTATTAATGATTGATTCATTACAGATATAAAAGAAAGGAGATCTTTAAACGATCTCCTTTTTTTGTGAAAACAAGTCCTGTAATTTTAGATAGCGATAGTCGAATATTTCGGTTAATTGGCGCTCTACAAAAAGCAACTTTGCAATCTCTCCCAATGGACCGAAAGGCAATCCGTAATCAACTATATCAGTCATGAGCACACCTTCTTCATGCGCTTCAAAAAAGTGCTTGTGATGCCAAAAAGCATAAGGACCGAATCTTTGCTCGTCAACAAAAAAACGTCTCTCTTCTACGTGTGTGATTTCTGTTGTCCAACGCAACTTTATACCTAAGAATGGGCTCACTTTATAATTGATAATCATACCAGGATACATTTGTACACCTTTCAAATCTGTCAAAATTTCGAAGCTCATGTTTTCAGGTGTAATCTCGTTAAGGTTGAGTGGAGTGCTGAAAAAATCCCAAGCTTTGTCTAAACTGATTGGTAGAATTTGGGTTTTCTTTATTTGATGAATTCGCATTGTTCAAATCTGTTACCTTCTTTTAACACTTGGTGCTTAGCTTTGTTTGAAGATGAAATCAATACGCTGGGAAATAAAACCGTTTAAAGACCTGTCTACTCTTGAACTATATAAGTTGCTAACATTAAGAACAGAAGTATTTGTAGTAGAACAAAACTGTTCGTATCAAGAATGTGATGGTAAAGATTTAGCAGCTACACATGTAATTGGTTATGATGGAGATCGGATAGTTGCGTGCTCAAGAATACTGTCAGTTGGTGTATCATACCCAAATGGAGTAAGTATAGGCAGAGTAGTAGTAGATAAAGCGTACCGTATGTATGGTGTTGGAATAGATCTAATGGAGAAGTCAATGGAGTTTTGTGTCAGTGAATACCCTACAGAAGATGTAATTATTTCAGCTCAACAATATTTGATTGGATTTTATGAGAAGTTTGGGTTCATAAAAAAAGGAGATGCCTATCTTGAAGACGACATCCCCCACATTCAAATGGTAAAAACTACCCTTAACTAAAAACTAAATCACTCTAATTAATTATTGACGCTAAATCAATAATGAGAAAGCAGATACATTACTGTAAGATGCTTATGTGAACAGATTTGCTTTCTTTTTCAAATATTAAGTATCGCTAGTAACTAATTAGTCTGGTGCATTACCAAATAGCATTTTCGAATTAGCCGCGAAATATTAACCCGAATTGAACTCGATTGGAGAATATATTATTGACGAGAGTCGATTGAATCGAATTCTTCTTTGCTAGACAAAACAATATGAGGTTCATCCATGTGTATCAATGATTGAACTAAAAGCATTTCAGGGTATTGCTTTGCATGCACAACTTGTTTCATAACGCGTTTACCTATTAGTTGTAACTGAATAAATTCGCGTTCGTTTTCAACTTTAAAGTAACTTTTAGCGTTACTGTATTTACGGTATACAGGATATTCCATTAAGGCAAAGATACTATGGCAAATCAGCATTTTCAGTCGGGTGAATTACGTTATAAATCACGAGATTTTGAAGGAGCTATTCTAGCTTTTACAAGGGCCATAGAAATAGAACCCACAAATGCTGATATTTATTACCAGCGAGGAATAAGTTATTTTCATTTAAACCGAAAGAGTTTAGCCTTGATTGATTTTAACCAAGCCCAAGAACTACAACCAAATAATCCCTTTAGGTACTCAAGTCGAGCGTATATCAAAGATGCATGTGGAGATATAAGTGGAGCAATTTCTGATTATGAGCGAGCTATTGAGCTAGATCCTGAAGATGCAGTTTCTCATAACAACTTAGGTCTACTTCAAGAGAAGTTGGGTTATATGAAAAAGGCTAAGAAAAGTTTTGACTTGGCAGATGAGCTTGCTGATAAAAACGAATTTTTCAATATCCCGAAAACAGAAGAAACAGATTTAACAGTAGAAGAAGAGGCACTAGAGTCAGTTTCCAAAGAGCCGACAGGAAAAAATCAGTCCTTATTTCAAGTCGTAAAGCAAGTTTTTACAGATAAGAACACCTTTCGCGAATTTCTTACATTCGTTCGTAACGGTCTGAAGTAAGCTATTCATGCAAACATTTCTACAGCTAGCAGCTACAAATTTGCTTGCCACAATATCAGTAGAAGAATTACCCAAAACTCTTGTGTTACTGCCCTCTAGGCGTTCTGTGTTCTTTATGCAGAGAGCAATACAGCAACAATTAGGTTCATCTACTTGGTTGCCAACGTGTATGGCAATAGAAGATTTTGTGACCCAGCTTACTCAACTTGAAATTATTCCACAAACTGAGTTGCTTTTGAGATTCTATTCTATTTACAAGCAATATACACCTACTACAGAGCAAGATGATTTTGCCCATTTTGTGCAATGGGCTAGTACTATTTTGGCAGACTTTAATGAACTAGATGCTTATTCAGTTCCGTCAGGTTTGTTGTTTCAAGAACTGACCAACATAAAGAATATTGAACGTTGGAATCCTTCTGGAGAGGCTCCAACAAAATTACAAGAGGAATACTTGGGGTTGTGGTCAAAACTTAAAACATATTACTCGGCTATTACTCAAAATCTAATTGATGTAGAAAAGGCATACTTAGGTTTAGCGTATAGAAAAGCAAACGAAAATGCGACTCAGTTGTTTAGGCAAAATTTTGCAGCATATCAGCACTGTTGGTGGATAGGTTTCAATGCATTAAACGCATGTGAAGAAGGAATCATCGACCAGCTATTGACTACCGTTCAGTTGAAATTAGTTTGGGACACAGATGCCTATTACTTAAACTTCAGACAGCAAGAAGCTGGTTTGTTTCTACGAAGACACCTGAAAAAATGGCCAGCATTGCACGAGATTATCGATGCCGAGCAACTAGTAAAACCAAAACATATATCTGTTCATCAAGCTACTGGCTTTGATGGACAATCAGTTACCACTGCATTTCTACTAGATCAATTGTCACTGGAAGAAAGAGAAAAAACAGCAGTAGTAATGGCAGATGAAAATGCCTTGATTCCTATTGCTCAAAACTTACCTTCTTCTGTTGATTCGTTTAACGTAACAGCTAGCTACAGTTTAAAGAATTCACTCTTTGCTGATTGGCTATTGTTGTATGTAAAGTTGCATTCAGATTCATTGCAACGAGGTAGTTTATATCATAAGCACCTGTTACCAACACTTGATCATCCAGCAACAAAAGCTTTTATCTCAAGTCAAGCAGAACTGTCAAAAGCTAAAGGTAGGGTAGTAAATGAAAACATGGTGTTTTTGAAAGAATCAAAGGCAGTAGATGTTTTTAATACCGTTTTCAACCCAGAGATTCTTCAGCTTTTGTTAGGTAAGAAAACTACCGTTGAAGAGATTCTTTCGGATGCCAAATCTATCTTCAACTTACTGTTTACATGGTTCGATGAAGAAAAAGAGAAAAATAGTTTTCAGCTAGAGCAATTACTTGCGGTAAAGCAAGTGGTAGAACAAATACTTGGTTATGCTACCGCGTATGAGTTAAAACTGCATGCTGGAACTTTAAGGTTGCTGATGGATCAATTGCTCGAATTAGAGTCAGTTAGCTTTATTGGAGAGCCATTAGTTGGATTACAAATCATGGGGATGTTGGAATCAAGAACGCTTGATTTTGAACGAGTAATTCTTACATCCGTAAACGAAGATGTCCTCCCTGCCGGTAAGTCTGGAAGATCATTCATTCCTTATGATGTGAAGCGAGCCTATGGTTTACCTACTCATCATGAGAAAGATGCTATTTACGCCTACCATTTTTACCGTTTAATTCAGCGATGTAAAGAAGTGCATTTAGTGTATGACAATGCCGTTGAAGGGCTGGGTAGTCAGGAAGAAAGTAGATTTATTAAGCAGTTAGAAATAGAATGGGCTAATGAGGAACGTGGGCGTAAGTTTATCAGAGAAACAGGCTTATCGTTTCCTAAAGGAAAAGAGGCTAAAGAAGTAGTTGTTCCAAAAGATGAGGTGTTGATTGATTTGATAAAATCATACCTAAAACAAGGAATCTCTCCATCAGCGCTAGTACGTTATATAGGTTCGCCAATCGATTTTTACTTCCGCCACTTGTTGCGATTGAAAGATGTAGAAGAAGTGTCTGAAGCTTTAGAAGATAGGCAAGCAGGAAACATTATACATGAGTTATTAGAAGAGCGCCTTAAACCATATGTGGGTAAACTTATTCCTAAAGAAGCTTACAAGGCGTTACAAAAAGAACTCCAACCAGAAATAGAAAAGAGATTAAAATCAGAGTTGAATATACAGTACGTATCAGGTAAAAACCATCTGATCTTAACGTATCTAGTGGCATTTGTAGAACGGTTTATTCAGTTTGAAATCAATCGCCTAAATAATAATCCAATTCATTTAGTAGGAGTAGAGGTAGGAAGTAGTGCATCGAGGCAATCGTTTAGTAGAACTCTAGAGGTAGATGGAGAAGAGTATGTATTGAAAGGAATAGCCGACCGTATTGAACGAGAAGGGAATACTGTACGAATAATAGATTACAAAACAGGTAGTGTTGAACAAACAGAGTTACGTGTAAGATCTATGGAAGATGTAACAACAAGGTACGATCGATCTAAAGCAATGCAATTACTTGTTTATGCCTGGATTTATTGGCCACATTTAACCGATGGACAACTATTAGAATCTTGCATTTTTAGTTTTCCTAAGTCAAAATCAGGACTTTTGAAATTACAACTGCCAAGCGTAGAAGGTGCTTCAGGAGGTGAAGAGATTAGTGCTATTCATTTAGAACTGTTTGAAGAGCAATTACGTGAAGTAATTCGAGAAATGGTGGATCCAGCTATAGACTTTATGAATAAAGAAGATGCGAAATACACATTATTCAATCTTCAATCCCCATCTTAAAGCAACTCAATAGTATCATAAAACACAAAAAGCTGACATATGTCAGCTTTTTGTCTGAGTGTAGTCATTTTAATCGGCTACGAATATGTCTCTATTTGACATGCGCAGCTGATTTTGGCAGGATAGTCTATTCAAGCCCAGCGGACTTGATCGGAATGTTTTGTTGTATCCTGCCAATAATTCGGAGTCCTAGTGCAAACTAGGACTTCTTTTTTTAAACTAACTCTAATCTTCCTGGATATACTTTTAGTCCTGCATCCAAACATTCGGTTGCACGGGCTAATCTTTCTTTGTCAAGAACATAAGCAATACGCACTTGTCTTTTTCCTAATTCTGGATCCGAATAGAATCCAGCTGCTGGAGCCATCATTACTGTATCTCCATCGAGATCAAAAGACTCTAACATCCACTGGCAGAATTTTTCAGCGTCTTCTACAGGTAGTTCAGCTACGCAGTAAAACGCACCAGAAGGCTTCGGACAAATAACACCTTCAATTTCATTTAGCTTGTCAACTAGTAAATCTCTGCGTTCAACATACTCTCCAATAACTTCATCAAAATAAGATTGAGGAGTATTCAAAGCTCCCTCTGCTGCAATTTGTGCTAAAGTTGGAGGGCTTAATCTTGCCTGTGCAAATTTTAAAGCTGTAGCAATTAGCTCTTTATTATGAGAAACTAAAGCTCCAACACGAGCCCCACACATGCTGTATCTTTTAGAAACTGAATCGACCAAAACAACATTTTGCTCTATTCCTTTTAAGTTCATTACCGAGTTGTGCTCTTTGTTATCGTAAACAAACTCACGGTATACCTCGTCAGCGAATAAGAACAAGTCATGTTGTGCTACAATTTGTCTTAATGTTTCTAATTCTTCTGCATTGTACAGGTAACCTGTTGGGTTGCCAGGGTTACAGATTAAAATAGCCTTCGTTTTATCCGTAATTAAGTTTTCAATGTCTGCAATCGGAGGAAGTGCAAAACCCGTTTCAATTTTAGCCGTTACAGGCACAACTTTAACTCCAGCAGCTTGGGCAAAGCCATTGTAGTTTGCATAAAAAGGTTCAGGGATAATCACTTCGTCACCTTCATCTAAACAAGACATAAAGCCCATTAATAGAGCCTCACTACCACCAGTAGTTACCAAAATATCAGTGTAATCAACATCAATTCCTACACCCTGATAGTAAGATGCTAATCCTCTACGGTAGCTTTCAATACCAGCAGAATGGCTGTATTCAATTACTTCAATATCTGCATTTTTAACAGCATCTAGTGCTTCATGTGGTGAACGAATATCTGGTTGACCGATATTTAAATAGAATACTTTTTTTCCTTGATTAACAGCAGCTTCTGCGTAAGGAACCAATTTACGGATTGGCGACTCGGGCATGTTTTGCCCTTTGGTTGATATTCTTGGCATATGTACGTTGTCTAAATTGCAGGCGAAAATATTTCATTTCGCATTTGGGCACAAAAAAACCGCATGGTTTACATGCGGTTTCTTTTACAAATATGTGTTCTCCGTTACTTTGCAACAGGAGCACCAGTTTGGTTTACTGGCATTGTCTCTGCTTGTGGAGCTTTCAAAATTTCTCCTTTAATACGAATCACTTTAGTTGGAGCATTGCTCGCGTTAGAAGTGATAGTTACGCTTTTGTTGATAGGACCAACACGCTTACTGTCGTACTTTACTTTAATCGCTGCAGATGCACCTGGAGCAATTGGCTCACGTGGCCACTCAGGAACAGTACAACCACAACTACCTCTAGCGTTGCTGATAATTAATGGCTCTGTTCCAGTATTCGTAAATACGAATTCTGTGGATGCATCACCATGCTGTTCCAATTTACCAAAATCGTGTACTTCTTTTTCAAACTTTACTTCCGGACCAGCTACTTCTTGAGCCTGAACTCCGAACGCTGCTCCAAGTACGAAGAGCATCCCTAGAATTACATGTTTCATAGCGATTAATAATTTGTTCGTGTCAAATGTAGTAAACCATTTTTGGCTGAAAAATCGTTTAACACATCATTAACGGGACGATATATTCGTTAATGATGTCCCCATTTTTTTAACTGGTTCAAAAGTAAGTATCCAAACACAATGGTGTGTTTTATTCTTCTAAAATCATCATACTGAAATCTTGCCATATATTTGAGGCATCAAATTAATCTGTTAGTATGCGATCGTTTTCGAACATCCTTTTGGTAATATGCGCTTTCTCAATTTCAGTAGCGTTTTCATCATGTGAGCCTCCAAAGCAACAGCAGGTTAGAACCGCCACGGAAACCAAACGTGTTGAAATAACCATTCAAGATATTAGAGGAAAAAACATCACGTATGATTTTTACCAAGTACGTGGAGGAGAAGACCTAGAGTATATTTCAACTGAAGTAGCAGACAAAGATGGTCAAACAATTATCTCTTTAGAGATTGATCAAGATATCAAGAATATCATTGTGAAACGTACCAAGTCTGGGGTAGAGAAACGACAAGTCGTCCCTATTCGAGGTACAAAGATGAATGTCCAATTCCTGCTATAGTCAACAAAAATTATGAGACATGAATAAGAATATCATCCGTGTGGCACTAATCTTACTCGTTGTTCTCATCTTGGCTATAATATTCTTCGATTTTGGACACATCGACTCACCTTTTGGACACTAACCACATTCCAATTATTTCATCTTAAGTTTAACAGTTGGTTTCAATACATTTGCCAACTCTAAAATCAAGTATTCGTGGCAGAATTAGCAAGTAACTTTAATCCTGCGGAAGCAGAGAAGAAGTGGTATGCCCATTGGCAAAATCACGGTTTTTTCGAGTCTAAACCAGATGATCGCGAACCGTACACGGTGGTCATTCCTCCACCAAACGTAACAGGTGTCTTGCACATGGGACACATGTTGAATAATACCATTCAAGACGTGCTAATCCGCAAAGCTAGAATGCAAGGTAAGAATGCTTTGTGGGTTCCCGGAACAGATCATGCTTCTATTGCAACAGAAGCTAAGGTCGTGGCTAAGTTAAAGTCTGAAGGAGTTAATAAAGCAGATTTATCGCGCGATGAGTTTTTAAAGCATGCTTGGGAATGGACAGACAAGCATGGAGGAATCATTCTTGAACAGCTAAAACATTTAGGTGCTTCTTGTGATTGGAATAGAACTGCCTTTACCATGGATGAGGAACGCTATGAGAGTGTAATTCAAGTATTCCTAGATCTTTATAAAGCTGGAAAAATTTACCGTGGATTCAGAATGGTGAACTGGGATCCAGATGCTCAAACTACGGTTTCGGATGAAGAAGTAATTCATAAAGATGTTAATCAGAAACTGTACTATCTACAATATGCTATTGAAGGAGAAGAAGGACAGTTTGTAACGATTGCCACAACACGTCCTGAAACCATTATGGGTGATACTGCTGTTTGTGTAAATCCGAACGATGAGCGCTTCAGCCACTTAATAGGTAAACGTGTGGTAGTACCAATTGCTAACAGGTCAATCCCAGTAATTGGAGATGATTATGTGGATATGGAGTTTGGTACTGGATGTTTGAAAATAACTCCAGCTCACGATGTAAACGATAAAGAAATAGGAGATCGCCATAAGCTTGAGGTAATCGATATCTTGAATGATAATGGAACACTCAATGCACATGGTTTACACTACGAAGGTCAAGATAGATTTACCGTTAGAAAGTCGATAGCTAAAGAATTAGAAGAACTTGGTGCATTGGTAAAAACAGAAGATTATGCTACTTCTGTTGGAACAAGTGAACGTACAGGTTCGGTTATTGAGCCTAAGCTTTCTGTTCAATGGTTCTTATCAATGAAAGAATTGTCTGAACCAGCACTGAAGGCAGTAATGGAAGATGTGATTCAACTCGTTCCTGAGAAGTTTAAGAATACATATCGCCATTGGATGGAGAATGTTCGCGACTGGAACATTTCTCGTCAATTGTATTGGGGACATAGAATTCCAGCTTGGTACTATGGTACAGAGTTAGACGAATTTGTTGTTGCTAAAAATGAAGAAGAAGCACTTCAGTTAGCAATTGAAAAATCTGACAAGTCTTTAACGGCTGCAGATTTAAAGCAAGACGAAGATGTATTAGATACATGGTTCTCAAGTTGGTTGTGGCCAATAAGTGTATTCGATGGTATTCGTAATCCAGGTAATGAAGAGGTAAATTATTATTACCCAACTGCAACATTAGTTACTGCACCAGAAATTCTGTTTTTCTGGGTTGCACGTATGATTATTGCAGGGTATTTCTACCGAAATGAAAAGCCGTTTGATACTGTTTATCTAACAGGAATTGTACGTGATAAGCAAGGTAGAAAGATGTCTAAGTCATTAGGTAACTCTCCGGATCCTATTGAGTTGATGAAGAAGTACGGTGCCGATGGCGTTCGTGTTGGAATGCTATTGACTTCACCAGCAGGAAATGACTTGCCATTTGATGAGTCGTTATGTGAGCAGGGAAGAAACTTCATTAATAAAATCTGGAATGCATTGCGCTTGGTGAACATGTGGGAGGTAGATGAAACTATTCCTCAGCCAGAAGTAGCGCAATTAGCGGCCGAATGGTTTGATGCTAAGTTGTCTAAGACAGTTGCCGAAATTGAAGACTTGTTTAGTAAGTTTAGAATCAGTGAAGCGTTGATGGCTATGTATAAATTGGTTTGGGATGACTTTTGTCCTTTGTACTTAGAGTTGATTAAACCTGGATATCAGCAACCAATTGATGCGAAAACCAAAGCGCAAGCTGTTCAACATTTCGAACAGGTCATTAAGTTGTTGCATCCGTTTATGCCGTTCTTAACAGAAGAAATCTGGCATGAATTAGGAGAAAGAGCGGAAGGCGATTGCTTAATCGTTGCTAATTGGCCAACTGATTTAATAGCAAATGATGCCTTGGTATCTGATTTTGATAAAGCGGTTGAAGCAATTACTAGTATCAGAACGTTTAGAGCAAAGCAGAACATTCCTAACAAGGACCAATTGACTGTTTTTGTAAAAGAAAACGAAACGATTAACAAAACGTTAGATGTAGCTATTTCTAAGTTGACAAACCTAGAGAAGCTATCTTATGTAGATGAGCAGCCAGATGGCGCTTACAGTTTTGTTGTGGGTTCTAACGAGTATTTTATTCCGTTAGCCGGAACGATTGATTTAGATGCTGAACGCGAAAAATTAACGGCAGAAATAGAATACACGAAAGGATTCTTGAACAGTGTAATGAAGAAACTTAGCAACGAGCGTTTTGTAAATAACGCACCAGAGCAAGTTGTTACAGCTGAGCGCAAAAAGCAAAGCGATGCAGAAGCAAAAATCAAAGTACTAGAAGAACAACTTTCAAGTTTGGGATAGATGAAGCAGAATAAACTCTTTCTGTTAGTGGTTATATGCTTGAGTGTTTTTTCTGGATTTTCTCAAGAAGAAGAAAACGAGAAGAAAAACAGTTTAGCAATGACATTTTCTTATGCTTTTGTTCCAAAAGGAGCTGATTTAGGTGAACTGAACGAAAGAGGTCATTTTGTTCCAGGACTTGGATTAGATTATTTCTACCGGCCAGCAGAGCGCTGGTCGGTAGGTTTTATAGCTGATTTAGAATTGGCTCACTACATAATACCATCTAGAAAAGAATTAGAACGCGAACGAGCATTATTACTTTTAGGAATGGGAGGCTATGAACTAGCCCCTAAGTTAGCTGTATTGGCTGGAGCTGGACTAGAATATGAAAAGCATGAAACTTTGTTCGTATTGCGTGCCGCAGCTGAGTATGAGTTGGATTTTG
>DIYR01000106.1 GCA_002429085.1 Flavobacteriales bacterium UBA6049 | reverse complement strand
GAAATGTATAAAAAGGCGCTAGACATAGCAAATGAAGCTGGATTCAAATATATTGCTGAGGTTATAAACAAAAACTTAGAGTTCCTGCGCGAAAATTAGAAATTAACTCATGTAGTTTTTTTTTCATTTAGCCAATTAGGTATTGTATTTCCTGCGTAATCTACCTTAAAAATGCTACTGTATCATTTACTGCTTGTTGTAAGTCGATCGGTAAACTACCATTATCCCAAGGATGAGCGCTCCCAAACGTGTGATTGGCTCCTTCATAAATTTTGAGTACTGCAGATGGATTCCACTCCTGTAACAGTTTAGCATCGTCTACTGATACTGTTTCATCCGCTGTTCCGTGGATTATTAGTTGTGCTCTTCCTGTTTCATGAATGATTCTTACCTGCTTTTCAACGTTGATACGTGGTTGATTGTCCAAGTAATCTGTCACCAGACTATGATACAAAGGCATGTCTTGGTTGGTACGGCCATTATGTATGTAGATAACACCTTCTTTTTCCCAATATGCCAATTGCTGTGGTGTAAACCTATTACCCAAATCTGCAACTGCGCCCCAAGTAGCTATTTTTTGAATGTTGTTGTTCTGCCCAGTATAAATCATCCCTATGGCTCCTCCTCTGCTATGACCTAACAAGTAGATGGTTTTCCCATCCCAAGCTTGCGAGATCTCTGAAAAAGTTGGCAACAACCTAACCACAGCATCAATATCTGCCAACTCTTTACTAAAGGTATTATGGCCAAAGGCTTCTAAATCGGCAAAATTGAGTGGATCATTTGGTGTTGTCCCGTTATGTGAAAAATTCATCTTGGCAAAAACAAATCCTTGCTGGGCAAATTCTTTGGCTATAATCGGAAAAGTCCCCCAGTCTTTAAAACCCTTAAAACCATGAACAAACAAAACCAAAGGCGTGCTTTGGCTTTGCTCATTCCATGTAATATCTATAATAGCTTCGCGGTTCTCTGCACCACTATACGTGTATGTTTTTTGCTGCATGTTATGGCCGATGCGATGGATCATTCAAAAACGACTCATCTGTTAACGTCTCCAAAAATGCAATCAAATCTGCTTTCTCTTCTTCTGAAATAGAAAAAGGTTGCATCAGCTCGCTTTTATTTGGATGTTCCAGACCTCCTGAAGCAAAGAAATCTATTACTTCTTCTAAGGTTTCGAACCTACCATCAAACATGTAAGGTTGGGTTACTGCTATGTTTCGCAATGTTGGCACTTCAAACTTACCAGCATCTGCTGGGTCCAAAGTGATTCTAGCCCTACCAGAATCTACATAGTTCAATTCCAGTCCAACGTTTTCGTATTGAAAGTTGGTAAAGAATACCCCACTATGACATGAGTTACACTTTAGTTCATCACTTCTAAAAAGCTCAAGCCCTCTTAGTTCTGCATCGTTCAACACATCTTCATTTTGATAGAAGTAACGATCGAAACGACTGTTCCCAGAAATCAGTGTGCGCTCGTATGCTGCAATGGCCCTTGTTAATCCAAAAGCAGATGGATTTTCATCAAACACCTCTTGAAATCGTTTGGTATAATACGCATCGTTCATCAAACGATTTACCGCATCAACAACGTTTAAATCCAATTCTAAATGGTTGTCAAATGGAGCTAACACTTGTAATTCTAGCGTTGGAATGCCACCGTCTTTAAAAAACAACGGTTTAAAAGCTACATTAGCCAATTGAGGTGAGTTACGCTCACCTATTCTATCTTCTACCCCTAACGATAGAGCTTCTTGATCAGTAAACGAGAATTCTGGTTGATGACAACTTCCACATGAAATACTACGGTCTTTAGAAAGAATTGGATCAAAAAACAACTCCTTACCAAGTGCTACCCTACCTCTTGTAATTGGGTTATCGTTTGGTACTTCCATGGCAGGAAATCCTGCCGGAATTTCTATTGGAAAAGGTAAATCATTCTCGCTTGTGAGCTCTTTCTCATCAGGCTCACAACTAGAAAGAAGTATCACACCAATCCCAAGGCCGATGTGAGTCAATAATTTCATTACTCAAATGCTACAGAAAAATTCTCTTGATACTTAGAAGCCAACTCCATATTATCTGTTGTATGACTTTGTCCATCTGCAACTAAATCAATGGTATGTGGAGCTTCAAGAACTTTGTCTAAATTCAACGTTATTGTTGCTGTAGTTGTACTACCTCCCGTAACTGTAAATGAAACGGGGACCGTCTTATTTGCTTCGTAGTTTTCTTCTAAGCCACAATGCACAAACCAAGCCTTGTTATCTCCATTGTCTACCACAAACCCCTCTGTTTTGGTGAAAATATACTGTGTACTCCAGCTCCAGTACATGTTATTATTGATGGACAACGGATGATCGTTGGCAAACGTAGACGGATCTTTCTCATTCAAATCTTGTCGCACTCCTGCATCGTATTGAATGGCTGTATACGTTCCATTCGCTAAATCTACTGTTAAACCATTCTTGACACCAGTAGATTGATTGGGTTCAAAATCGAAGTAAGCCACATCTGCCAAGCTTACTACTTCTCCGTTATCTGCCACTGCCTTGAGGTTTGATAAATAGAATTTTAGCGTAGTAAACCAATAATCTCTAGCCTGATTGTCTTGCATCACTTTCCCCATTTCTAGTTCTTGACCATTAATGGTTGGAACAATAGTTAGCGTTACTTTACCTGTTGTACAACTGCAAGTTTCGTTATCATCATCGTCTTTACACCCCGTAAATATCAATGAGAAACAGATAAACAGTCCAAATAGTGAGATCGTATTCTTTTTCATAATTCAAGAATTATACATCAGGGAGCTAGATACTAACTCCCTGATGAAGAATTTATTACTTGAAAGAGTTTTGAAGATTGTCTGTAATCTTCATCGCTAAAGGCATGTTATCCATTGTGTGCGTATTGTTGTCTGTATCAAAGTCTAATCCAGCTAACATAGCACCATGATCAACCATAATCATTACCTTATTGATGGCATTTTCTTGAATGGTAAACTCTTTCTGCACCATTACTTTGGTAGCCATTTTATCACTACCGATGTGAAATTCAAGATCTTGTTGATCAGATACACGAGTACCTTCTATCTTCAGAAAAATGTAGCCAGAATTCCAACTCCAATGCATACTTGGGTTTTGCGGAGCTAAATCTCCACTTGCTAATGAAGGATCGGCATGATTAGTTGCTGAATCTGCTATACCTACATAGAATTCTATTCCATAGTAGCTTCCAGTTGGTAACTGACCTAAATCTATATCTGCATGGTTAGGTTTAACCAGCTTATATACACCACTTAAGGCTTCTTTCTGGTTTCCAGAAGCGTCTTTCCATACTTGTACATCAGAGATGTAGAACTGAGAAAGTTCCCATGAGATAGAGTCTCCGTTTACTTCATAGTTATTACCTATCACTAAATCATCCATTCCAACAACTGGATGAAAATGAGCACTTAACGTTCCTTTACCTACTGGAACTTCTTTGTCATCATCGTCTTCACATCCAACAAATGCGAATGCTAAAACGGCTAAAAAAATAGAATACTTTTTCATCATTTAATTGAGTTAAAGTCTTACATACAAGGGGTTTATCATCCTTAACAACAAGAACAATAAAGAGGTTTAAACTGATCTTAACTCAAAAAAATGGGAGGTCTAAAAACAGCTGTTTTAGTTCCTTCAGTAATACTAGGATTGTGAGGCAAAGTGGATTGATCTCCTCTCTCTTTATGGTAGTTTAAAGATGGAATTACCTCCATTAATGCATAAGGGTATTCTCTTAAATCTACACTAGGAGTTTCTTCTACTGGCTCATTATTAGAAGATTGTGCTACTTTCAATTGTTTAGCGAGGTAACACTTACCATCACACTTTAACCTTGGCTTATCTCTATTCTCGCACAAGTATTGAACAATGTAGCTCTTGTTTACTGCATATTCCACATACGGCAACACAGGTCTTATCATTCCCGTTAGGTACAGGAACACCCAAAGCAATTGCACATATCTGATGGATTGTTGCATGGCGCAAAAATGATCTAATTTTTCAAAGGATCAAGTGAGAATTGTCACCGCTGTTAAAACGCTGTTAAGCAAGTAATGGATTGGTCACAATTATAATCTTTGAACGTCTTACATTCGCAAAAGATGAAAATACACAACAATATGAAGTGGATCAATACGCTCTGCTTAGCGTTACTCTCAACCTCACTCCTAGCCCAAGAGTATAATTACTCTTTCAAAATCAAAGGTATAGCCGATACTACCATTTATTTGGCTAACTATTACGGAGCCAAACAGTACTATAACGATACTGCTATTGTAGATAGTGAAGGACGTTTTACGTTTACAGGCAATACTCCAAAACCAGGCGGAATATATACCGTTATTATGCCCGATAAAAAATCATATCTGGAGGTTGTTATTAATAATGAGTCTTCGTTTGAGATAGAATCTTCGTTGGCCGATTTAACGGGTAAAGACCTTAAGATAAAAGGCTCAAAAGAAAACGAAGCATTTTATGAATATGTCAAGTTTGCCACAAAAGCTCAAAAAGAAGGAAAAGCGATAGTCTCTAAAATAGATGCTGCCAAGAATGACGATGAAAAAGCCAAGTTTGAAGCAGAACAAGAGGAACTCTTGCAATCAGGAGATAAGTTTAAAAACGAGTACCTCAAAAAGTATGACGGCTTATTTGCTGCAACGGTTTTAAAAACAAGCAAAGATCCTGAAGTTCCTAAAGAGACTCCAGCTGAGTTAAAAGGAGTAGAAAACTGGGAATACGTGTGGTTCAAGAAGCACTACTTTGATAATATTGATTTAAAAGATGAGCGTTTATTGAGAACTCCGGTTCTTCATCAAAAAATCGAGTATTATATGACAAAGCTAACCGCTCAAGTTCCTGATTCTATCTGTAAAGGAGTTGAAGAGTTAGTTAAGCTTTCAGGAGATACTGGGTTAGTTTTCAGATACATTATTCAATACACGACTAACAAGTACGAACGTTCTAATGTAATGGGAATGGATGCCGTTTTTGTTTGCATGGCAGAGAATTACTATGTGCCAGGTTTAGCTACATGGTTGGATTCTACACAGTATGCTGACATTAAATCTAGCTATGAAGTACGCAAAAATCTGATATTGGGTGTGCAAGCAGAGAATATTATACTGCTAGACACTGCTGATGTTTGGACAAGTATGCATGACATTACAGCTGATTACACTGTATTGGTTTTCTGGGACCCTAACTGTGGACACTGTAAGAAAGAAATACCAGCACTTGGAGATGATTATAAGCAATGGAAAAAGGATGGCCGTAGCATTGAAGTATACTCTGTGAGTACTGAATTTGATAATAAAGATTGGAGATCGTTTGTGAAGAAGCACGATTTAACCTTTATCAATGTAAGTGATAATCCAGAGGTAAATGAAAACGCCTGGAAGTATATTCAAGAAGGTAAAACCACGTTAAATAGCTTAAACTTTAGAGATTATTGGGACATCTTCTCTACTCCACAGTTCTACTTATTAGATAAAAACAAAAAAATCATAGCTAAGCGGCTTACTAGCGAGCAAATCATTGATTTTATAGAGAGTTACGAGAAAACACTTAAAAACTAGTAGCGAATTATAAAGTCTTGTTTCGCTAGATCAGGACATAGAAATACAATTCCAAATTGGAATACATCAACAGATTGGCGTACCCTTGGGTGCGCCTTTATTGTTTTCCAAGCATTGGTCATCCCTTCGCTCCAATAAATATCATCTACTAAAACAACTAACTTATCAGATGAATGCGCCAATACTTGATTAAAATAGTGAATAGTGGCTTCCTCTTCATGATGCCCATCAATGTAAGCCATCTCAACAGGATCTAACTCTTTTAAAGCTTGTAGTAGTGTATCTTCAAAATGACCCGCTCTCACTGAATAATCTTCAACGCCTAGTAAGCGAAGATGCTTGTTAGCAATAGCAGTAAGTTGAGGACAACCTTCTAGTGTTATCAATTTAGTTTTCGAATACCCTTTAACCATATAGCCCGCAGAAACACCAGTTGCAGCTCCTAACTCTAAAATATTGGCTGGTTGTAATACTCTGGTTAAATGAAACAGTAGGTGCCGGTATTTACGACTTTTGGTTACGTGTTTTGTGTAAGTGCCAACTTGCTTGGTTCTATGCTCTCCAAACTTACTACCTGCACCTAGGTCAATATGTTCAAACTTCTCTTTCGAACATGTAATAGTTGAATACCAATTATCTAACGTTTTTAAATCATCGCATACAGCTGGATGATAAAATGCTTCTTCAAGCAATTTATACAGGAAGGGACTGTGCACACTGTGTTCATTTTTAGCGTGCCATAGATACTTACCGTAAGCTATTGCTTGATGTGTGTTCATTGGACAAAAAAAGGGGCATGAAAGCCCCTTCTATATTGTTTCTTCTACGAATTAATCTTCGAATCTTTCCATTACTTCCTGACTTACTCCAGTGAAAGAGAATCCTCCGTCATGGAACAAGTTCTGCATAGTAACCATCTTGGTAAGATCTGAGAACATAGTGATACAGTAATCTGCACAATCAGCTGCCGAAGCATTGCCTAGAGGCGACATTTTCTCGGCATAGTTAATGAACGCATTGAATCCTTTTACTCCAGTTCCAGCTGTTGTAGGAGTTGGAGATTGAGAAATAGTATTCACACGTACTTTCTTTGCAGAACCATACTGATACCCAAACGTACGTGTAATGCTTTCTAGCAACGCTTTCGCATCGCTCATATCATTGTAATCTGGGAACGTTCGTTGCGCTGCAATGTATGTTAACGCCAGCATACTCCCCCACTCATTCATTGCATCGAGCTTCATAGCTGTTTGCAATACTCTGTGGAATGACATTGCCGAAATATCTAGTGTTTTGTGATAGAAATCGTAATTCAAATCTGTGTAATGTCTCTTTTTACGAACGTTTGGAGACATACCAATTGAGTGAAGAACAAAATCAAGCTTTCCACCTAAAATCTCTTGAGACTTTGTAAATAAGTTCTCAAGGTCTTCCATATTCGTTGCATCAGCTGGGATGATTTCAGAGTTAGTTGCTTCTCCCAATTCGTTGATAGCTCCCATACGTAATGCTACAGGTGCGTTTGTTAAAACGAATTGTGCTCCTTCTTCGTGAGCACGTTGAGCAACTTTCCATGCGATAGAGTTAGGATCTAACGCTCCGAAAATGATTCCTTTCTTTCCTCTTAATAAATCATTTGCCATGTGTCGTGATTTTTAACAAAAGTAATTTTTCAAAATGCTCTACCTAATTATGAGAGCTGTAGTAATTCTTTAGCATTGGCTAATGCGGCTTCCGTTTTCTCCTCACCGCTTAGCATTGACGCCAATTCATCTATTCTTTCTTCAGTAGATAATCGTATTAACTGACTAGTAGTGTTATCGTTATCTACCTGTTTCACTACCTTAAGCTGGTCTACTGCTTTACCTGCCACCTGCGGTAAATGAGTAATACAAATTACTTGCATATGCTCACTCATTTGTTGCAAAACACTTGCTAATTGACTCGCCACCTTACCGGAGACACCTGTATCTATCTCATCAAAAATGATGCATGGTAGTGCAGTTTTCATAGAAAGAAGGTATTTCAGTGCCAACATACATCTGCTCATTTCCCCTCCACTTGCCACTTTATGTAATGGCTCTGGCTGCCTACCAGGATTCGCGCTAAACAAGTAAGTTACTTCGTCTTTCCCATTGGCTCCTAGTCCATTCTTTTGGCTTATTGAAACCTCAAATCTCGCCTTTTCTAAACCTAATTCTTTCAGTAAACCTTCTACCTCTGTATTGAGTGTAGAAAGTGATTTACTTCTTGATTTAGTAAGCTCAGTAGCTTGCTTTGATAACGAAGTATGTAACGCATCAATTTGTTCGGAAACAGCAGTCATTCTATCTGTTAACGATCCAAATGTTTGTAGTTGATTCTCAAATTGATCTCTTATTTCTATCAACTCATCCAGTGTCTGCACCTGATGTTTAGACAATAAACGATTGATTTCATCTAAACGATCATTCAGTACATTCTGACGTTCTTCATCTACGTGAACATCATTTACGAATCGAGTTAACTCTTGCTCAATATCTTCAATCTCAATAGAAACGCTTCTTAGTCTATCAGAAATTTCTTTCAACTCGTTACTATAGTCTACTAATCGATCAACTCGTTGAAGACTATCACGAAGAAGAGCAGTAACGTTCTGCTCAGACTCGCTTACATTGTATTGTACAGCATGTATCTCTTGCTTGATTTCCTCTGCATGACTTAGCATTTCAAGCTCTTGCTCTAACTGCTCTAGATTGATTTCTGTTAATCTAGCTTCTTGAAGTTCGTCAAACTGAAACTGAATAAAGTCTTGCTCTTTTCTAAGCTTAGCTTCTTCCTCTTCTAACTGTTTTAGTTCTTTAAGATGTTCTTGATAAGCCGAAAAATCAATTTGATAAGCGTTTCGTAGCGAAATAGAATTAGAATAATGATCTACTACGTCCAATTGAAACTGCTGATCTTGAACTTGCAAAGTTTGATGCTGTCCGTGGATATCAACCAACAAACTCCCTAATTCTTTAAGAGTTACTAATGTTACTGGAGTATCATTAATGAAGGCTCGGCTCTTTCCACTCTTTGAAATTTCTCTTCGAACGATACTTAGCTCTTCTCCATCCAAGTCATGTTGTTCGAAAAACTTTTTAAAAGAATCAGAGGTAGAATGAAAGCTAGCCTCTACTATCACCTTTTCTGTTGGTTTTTTAGCGCTACTGGCATCTGCACGATTACCGATAATAAGACCAAGAGCTCCTAACAGAATAGATTTACCAGCTCCTGTTTCTCCAGTTATGGCGGTAAATCCTTGATTCCACTCAATTGATAGCTCATCAATGAGGGCGTAATTCTTAACAACGAATTGATGCAACATAGCTTTCTTAACTACGCGCCAAAGTAAAGGCTTCTTGAGAATTTAACGGCCGTTGATTTTAGACCATTTCTGAATATTACCTGGATCGATGCGAGAAAGTAGATCTACCACACCTGCTTTTTCTTCTGATGTACCTTCTTTAAAGATGTTTACAATTTCATCTGCTTTTGCGTTAAAAAACAGTCTAAGATTGATTGAGTTTGGCAGGTTTTGATGAACACTTGAAAGCAATTGAAGTGAACTTGCAATTGATTTTCTTGCCTCTGCTTGTTTCTCTGACATTTGATCCAAACCATTTCGATGATACTCGTACATGCACTTTCTCAAGTTCTTAAAACGAGCTTCTAAATAATTCTCAATAATCCAGTAGCGATTATTCTGATCTTCAAATGGCTTCCATCCATCAAAATTGCTAGAAACATTTTGGTTCGTGATGTTCAATGCTTTAGTTAGGTACGGTGTTCCCCCTTCTGGTGCAAATGTATCGTAGTCAAAGCCTAGAACTAAATTGACGTAATAAGCCATCAACGCTGTAAGGTTATTGTCTCCAGCATTATTCTCATTAAACAACAGCACATCGAATTGCTGGTAATTAAATGAAACATTGTTGTCTTTGTGATTGAAAACTGGTGTATAGTAAGATGATCCGTAAACAGGTCTTCTAGATTGAACTTGGATGTTACCAGAAAACCCTCCACTCCCATTCTCACTTTCAAGCGTCAACAAGATGTTCATTTCTAAACGCTCATCTTCTTTGAACATCTCTGTTGTCCATTTTCTGTTATTCAGAAACTCAAATAATGCACGTTCTAAGTTCTCAAATACAACAGGGTCAGTATTTTCAATCTGATTGAAATTTACTTTTATATCGCATTTAACATCTTGGGCATGAAGACCAAAAGTCATGGATATTGCTAAAAAACTAGCTATTATGGTTTTCGTCAATGTGGTTGAAAATGTCATATGCTACAGCTTCTTTGCTCTTTAACTCAAATTCTACGGGTTTAGTATCCTTCCCGATAATGGTGATTTTATTTGTGTCGTGGCCAAAGCCAGCTCCTTTATTGTTTAAGGAGTTTAAAACGATAAAATCTAAATTCTTACGCTCTAATTTTCCTTGAGCATGTGCTAACTCATTCTCTGTTTCTAATGCAAAACCAACAAAACACTGGTGCTCTTTCTTTTGAGCTCCTAAAGTGGCCAATATATCAGTAGTAGGTCCTAATTCTATAGTAGCTTCTGATGCGGCTTTTTTTATTTTTTGATCTGCAACAAACTTTGGCTTATAATCTGCCACAGCTGCACTCATAATTAATAGAGTCGCATCATCTACTTCATTTGAAAGCGCACGTAACATTTCTGCAGCACTTACTACATCAATTCTATTGATAGATGAGTTTTCAATTTCTTGAGATGTAGGTCCCGTAACCAATGTCACTTCCCATCCACGACTAGCAGCTTCATGCGCCAATGCAAAACCCATTTTACCAGAACTATGATTTCCAATAAAACGAACAGGATCTATTGCCTCAAAAGTAGGCCCAGCAGAAATAACAGCTTTTCCTTTTTTGGACTTACTTAAGCGTTTTTGTAAAAACTCAACTATCTCTTCTGGTTCGGCCATTCTACCTTCTCCAGATAAACCACTAGCCAATTCGCCTACTCCTGCAGGTATAATTTGAACATGATGATTTATAAGAGTTTTGAGGTTACTTTTTGTGGTTGGATGTTGGTACATGTCTAAGTCCATTGCAGGAGCAATAGCAACTGGACATCTAGCACTCAGATATGTAGCCAATAAAACATGATCACAAATTCCGTTGGCCATTTTTGCCAATGTATTTGCTGTTGCAGGTGCAACAATCATATAATCTGCCCAAAGTCCTAACTCAACATGGTTATTCCACTTGCCTGTTACATCGTTTGCAACATATGTAGTGATCACATCAGATTTAGCAAGTGTACTGATTGTAAGTGGTGTAATGAACTGTTGAGCACCATCAGTCATAATAACTTTTACGTTGGCACCCTCTTTTACCAATAGCCGGATAAGCAAAGCGGCCTTGTAGGCCGCTATACTTCCGGTAATACCGATAATTATGTTCTTTCCTGATAGCACAATGCTTCAGTTAAATTACTTTTTTCCTTTGCTTTCAGCATAACGCTTTTCTGCGTAACGCCAGAAAACTTCATCGTGCTTTAATTGCTCTAATGCAATTGCCACTGGTTTAGGAAGACGCTCATAAAAACGAGAAATTTCAATTTGCTCACGATTCTCAAATATCTCTTCTAGCGTATCTGTATGCGCAGCAAACTCTTCTAATTTTCCGTACAACTCTTCTTTCATTTCCGCTCCAACTTGATTTGCTCTTTTTGCTGTAATAGCAATAGCTTCATACAAGTTCCCAGTAATGTCTCCAATACGATCTGGATCGCGTGTTACCGTTGTGCCAGGAGCATCTACTTTTTTATATTCCATCCTGTTAATCAGTTGTTTTTAGCAATATATTTATCCTTCATTTCCAGTAGCAAAGTGAAGTATAATTCGGCTTCCCCAATGTACCCACTTTCTGGAAAACGGTCTACAAAAGTAGTATAAGCCTTTAAAGCGTCTTCTATTCGCTCCATTTTTTTATCGTCTACACTCTTGCGTGCCAGTTCATAACGCGTTTTCAACCATAAAAAATAGCCCTCTTCTCGATACTGGGTATCTGGATAATCTTCTAATAAAATCTGGAAAGTTACACTCGCAGATTTGTAATCTTCCATCTTCAAATACTGCTTTGAAGCTTCAAAAGCCTTCGTCTCTAGCTTATATTCAAGTTTTTCTACGAGCTTGTTACAAGTATCTCTTCGAGACGAAGTTGGATACTGATTCATGAACAATTGAAAATCGTTAATTGCTTTCAACGTAAATTCTTGATCTAAACTATAGTTTGGAGAAAGTAAGTACTTACAATAAGCGCTCATAAATTGTGCTTCCTCTCGTTTCCTACTCGTAGAATAGATTTTAGAGAACTGTTCGAACCTGTGACTTGCCAGCAAGTAATCTTCCAAATAATAATCACAATAAGCATACATATAGTATAGCTCCTCTGCTCTACTCGTACCTCTATATATGGTTATCAATTCCTCAATAAGAGGATACGCTTTAAAGTACTTCTCTTTTTCGTAGTACTCTTTGGCTTTCGTGTACTTTAACTCCAAATCAGAAGACTTGAGCAACTTGTTGTATCCAGAGCAAGCTGATAGCACCAGAATTGCACCGATTAGTAAGAAGTTGAAATATCGCTTTTCAAAAAACATCGCGCAAAAGTACATTTTTCGATTCATGGTTCATTTTGAAAACTGTTTACAATTCATTGTTGAAAGGTGTCACCTCTTTATACTTTGTAGTATGTCGTCAATCGTATTACATTTGCCGATTCTTAATTAGTAACTAAACGATTAGGTCGTGGATATATTTGAAAAGATAAAGGGGAACAGAGGTCCATTAGGTCAACACTCAGGTTTTGCTCATGGTTACTTTACTTTCCCTAAGTTGGAGGGTGAAATTGGAAATCGTATGCAGTTCCGCGGTAAAGACGTTTTGGTATGGAGTGTAAACAACTACCTAGGTCTTGCCAATCATCCTGATGTTCGCAAAGTAGATGCTGAATCTGCTCAAAAATACGGTTTGGGTTATCCAATGGGTGCTCGAATGATGACTGGTAACACCAGCATGCACGAAGAATTAGAGCGTCAATTAGCTGATTTTGTTGGAAAAGAAGACGCTATTCTATTAAACTTCGGTTACCAAGGATGTGCTTCTACTATTGATGCTTTAACAGATCGTCACGATATCATCATTTACGATAGTGAATCTCACGCTTGTATTATGGATGGTATGCGTATGCACCAAGGAAACCGTATGGTATTTCCTCACAACGATATTGATGCGTTGCGTACGCGTTTGGAAAGAGCTTCTAAATCAATTGACTCTGAAAAAGGTGGAATCTTAGTTATTACTGAAGGTGTATTCGGTATGGCTGGAGACCAAGGTAAATTGAAAGAGATTGTTGAATTGAAGAAAGAATTCGATTTCCGTTTGTTTGTTGACGATGCTCATGGTGTTGGTACAATGGGTGAAACTGGTGCTGGTACTGGTGAACACCAAGGTTGCCAAGATGGGATTGATGTTTTCTTCGGAACGTTCGCAAAATCATTTGCTTCAATTGGAGCTTTTATTGCTGCAAACGAAAACGTAATTGAGTATTTACGTTACAATACCCGTTCCCAAATCTTTGCTAAGTCTTTACCAATGCCATTGGTTGAAGGTGCTTTAAAGCGTTTAGCAATGATGAGAGATGAGCCTGAACACAAGCAAAAACTATGGAAAGTAGTAGATGCTCTTCAGGGTGGATTAAAATCAGAAGGATTCAACTTAGGGGATACAGATTCTCCTGTAACTCCAGTATTTTTAAGTGGTGGTTACCTAGAAGCTGCCAATTGTGTATTCGACCTACGTGAGAATCACGATTTATTCTGCTCAATGGTTGTTTATCCAGTTGTTCCTAAAGATGTAATTATGCTTCGTTTGATTCCTACTGCGGTTCACACGCAAGAGGATGTTGATTACACAATTGATGTATTCAAGAAAATCAAGAAGAAGTTGGATAACAACGAATACGCAAAAGATAAGATCACCATGTTTGCTTAAGCAACATTGAATCTAGATCATAAATTCTGCCCTTCCTGGAAACAGTGAAGGGCTTTTTTATAGCTTATCGACAAGTAGTTGTTTTACCTTCTGCGATGGATTCTGTAAATTTATGATTCCTCATAAATTCCGTTAAAACTATGAACACTACTAAAAGACCTCGATTGAAAATTCCGTTAAAACCTATTGATCTTTGGGTTGAGCTATTCTCTTTATTTCTATTAATATGCATTGCAGGCTATGCGATTATTTCATACGATAGTTTGCCTGATATAATTCCAACTCATTTCAATGGCAAAGGCGTACCTGATGTGTTTGGCAACAAATCATCTTTGTTTTCTCCTATTTTTCTGCTGGCCTTTCTTTTCGTAGGTCTAACCCTTTTAAATCGATATCCTCATATGTTCAATTATATGGGTAGAATCACAAAAGAAAATGCACTTCATCAGTACACCTTAGCAACTAGAATGGTACGCTTACTAAAGTTATCAATTGTATTGATTTTTGGCTTCATCACGTATTCTCAAATTCAAACAGCCACATCAAACACTGCTATTATTGGAGGATGGATACTTCCATTCGTTTTTATCATCATTTTCGCGCCACTTCTAGTATATTTCTTCTACTCTTTTAAAAAGCCAACGAAAACTGATTAATTGACTATGAGTGCTGGTGGACATATGGCCGATATGGTTGGTAGGCTTAAAGCTAATAATGCTTTGCGAAGCAAAAGATCATATTTTGATATCAGAGAAGAATACCTAAAAGCCGCTAATGGCAACCCTATATTCTACAAAGAAGCTACATCAGAGGAAATAAAAGCAATACGAAAGAAAGTTATTTTAAATCGTAAAAAAAGTTCAATAAAACGCATAATATCGTTCAGTATAGCCATTGTTTTTACCTTAATCTTTTTTGGAGTTGCTGCGAAGGGAATATTGATGCTATTTGAACGATAGATGCCTATTGTATTCTCAGCTTTTCAATTGAATTACTAGTACTCGCATCTAAATCTACATTACACGTTATTCCAGGAACAGATCCTTTATCTGTGAACTGCCAAATAGAACCATGAATTGGATCATCATGAAAGAATTCTTTTAATTCGGATGGCACCTCTCCTTCATATGCAGCAATCCATAACGAATACCCAGAGAAATCATTCTTTAGATAGGTATTGTAAAAAGATTCACTCGCATAAATTACAGGTCTTACGTTTAACGTATTCTCTACTTCCGATAGGAATATTTTCAGGTTTTGCGCTAATTGCTCGTTTGATACACCTAAACTATGACAGTTACCACAGGGAAACTCTACATCAACTATCGGTAATAAATCGCCTTTTTTCAAATGAGTGGTTCGTAAATAAAGCTTGGCTTGAGCTAAAGGATCTGCCTTTAAATCAAAATAATGATACGCACCAAAAATTAAACTAGACTGTTTTGCATTAGCCCAATTCCTGTAAAACATTGGATCTACAACATCTACCCCCTGAGTTGCTTTTACTATTACAAATCGAATAGAATCAGCATGGTTTGAGAGTATTCTCCAGTTTATTTCTCCCTGCCAATTGGAAACATCTATTCCAAAAACTAATTGATTGTTTACTGTAGTAATCGAATCTACACTATCTGAATTTAAAGTAACATTGCTATGATACTTACTTTTAAGCTTATGAATGGTTGTTCCTAAAGAGTCTTTGCTGAACAATGAATGACCAGCATAGAGTTGAATACTGTCCAAATCGCTTAAAATTTCGGTTTCTACTACTTTATTATGAAATTCGTTACTTATCCAGCGGTCTATGGGTATAAGTCCTACATGCCATCCTAAAACGATTACAACAAGAGATACTTGAAACAAAATAGCCACTAAAACTACTCGCTTATTACCACGTATTTGTCTTCGTAAATCTCTACGTATAGCTGATTCAAAACGAACTTCTAATGGTTTATTTTCTTGATCCATAGTGCAGTGATGGATTTGATGATGTTAAGTGACTTTTGTACGAGTAGTTGAGAGGCTTTTTTAATTCTCAAAAACAGCGATATAGGCCGTTCTACCTTATCATTAACTTGCTGCTGTGGAATAAAAGCTACCGTTAGTTTAGTGTCATTCTTATTGGTGTGACTTACGTGGTTCAATGGTTCATACTTTGCCTCTTTCTCAGCTTCTATCTGTTGCTTTAGTAATTCAGAATATGAAGTTTCTCGAGGAATATTCGGTTTATATGAAAGGCGGCCTTGATTCACAACTACTAATTAACTAATTATTTATTTAATACTAATTATGAATAACTTACCTTGTCGTAAAGAATATTTAACTATATATTGTAATCATTATAAACACCTAAATACTCAACAACCATGGCAGATAATAGCCCTGCACTCCTCTCGATGGCCCAAGAATTTCAAGGCCTTCCTATGAGTTCTTTAATTGGAGGTCCATTGAACGCAGCCGCACAGGCAAACAGTTCAATGGCAATGACTCAAGTAAAATTCTTATTAGACACTTGTTTTAATAATAAGAATGAAACACAGGGGTCAACAGACAACACCATTACACCTATTATGATTGATATGACCTTGACTAGAGGTGTAATCAACAAAGATACCAGTGGTAATGTAACCATTACACCTGTTGAAACTACATTTAGTTTACCGTTATTAACAGTAGTTCCGTTGAACTCATTGGCCGTTGAATCTGCTGATGTAACATTTGAGATGCAAGTAAAATCTAGCTTCTCAGATAAAACAAACGACACTACTTCTTCTACAACCAAAGCTGGTGCTAAAATATCTGGCGGTGCAAGCTTTTTGGGAGGTCTAATTCATGTAAGTGTTTCGGGTAATTTGAGTTATGATAAAACTGATTCTTCTACTCATAGCACACATTACCAGAAAAGTAACTCTGCTAAGTACACCGTAAATGTAAAAGCTGGTCAACTTCCTTTACCTAAGGGAGTAAACACAATTATCGAAGCATTTACTAATTCAATTCAACCAATTGAAATGCCTACCGATAATCCTGGTAATAAAGACAATAACCAAAAAGACAATAAGGATAACCAAAAAGATAGTTAATCCTTATAAACTTGAATATGGGGGTGATTCACCCCCATTCTTTTCACTATGATAAATTTAAAAGCTGCCGGAGGTAGCTCTGGACCAGAGAGCGGCTTCAAAGGCAAAGGAATTGATATTGCATCACTCATTGGTGGGCCGCTTATTGCAGCTAGTGAAGCCAATGCCATGATGTTGAATAAACAAGCTGATTTCATCTTATCCACTTGTTTCAAAGAAGATCCAATAACAGGAAATCATGCTCCTATTATTGTACCTATATCTTTTAAGCGTTCCATCTTAATAAGAGATGAAGAAACAGATCAACCAAAGTTAGACACAGGAGAGTATACTATTGAAATTCCCATCATCACTCTTATCCCATTAAATACACTTGGCGTATCTAGTGTAGATGTTGATTTTGAGATGGAAATCGTTAATCAATACGAATCCAATTCTACTAACTCATCACAGCATAGTTCATCTAGACCAAAATCTGTTGGAAAAACTCCGAAGCTTTATGGTAAGATTAGTTACGACTCTAAAGAAGCTGAATCTTTAAAGCAAGCAAACAGAAATATGAATAGGCAAAAGCTTAAAGTAAATATTCATGCACAAGAAATTCCTCTTCCTGATGGAATGAAAACCTTGCTTCAACTCTATACCAAATCAATTATCCCAAACGATAAATCTAATTCAAGCAATTCATGAATACTATCCAAACCATCCAATGTCCAAATGCTGAATGTCATGGCACTATTCAATTTGATCCCTATTTACTTATTCAAGGAAAATCGTTTTCATGCTCTACATGTAATAGTGTTATCAGCCTAAATCAAGAAAGTAAAGAAGTAGTGAAAGACACATTGGAGAAATTTGATGAATTAAAAGCACAAACAAAGAGCTAAGCTATGATTAGTTTTAGAAAATTTATTGAAGCCATTAATACTGCTGTATCTGAAGCTAACTCTGGTTTAGAAAGAAGTAACTTAGGAATACTAGATCAGTTTTTTACAGATGATGACGGTAAATCTCCACTAGATTATTTTAATGACCCCAGCCAACAAATTGATTGGAAAACACACCCATTTAAACCTAGAACAGTAAAAGTTCAATACCCCGACAATAGTGATAATGGTACAACTGAAATAGATGTACCTCTTATTACCCTAGTGCCTGTTTCTGCCAGTAAGATAGATAACGTTAAACTGTCATCTGAATTTCGAGTAAGTATTGTAAATGATGAGCTTCAATTAGATTTCCCTAGGAACAATGGTGACGGATCACTTTTTAAACCTGCTAAGGGAAGTATAGGAACATTAGAAATCACGTTAAAACCAGGAAATGTTTCTGAAGGTTTAGATAGTCTGATTGAAGGTTACGAGAAAATATTAAAAATGCAGATTCCACATTAAAGTTTACTCAGTTGTTATAGATTCGCTTCAATATTAATGAGCTATGTAGCTATGCGAATTATATACCTCTACATCACGTTTACTATTGTTATAGTTAATACCAGTACCGCTCAACTGATTAATACCTTCCTTATTACGAATTCAGATTCTGTTTACGGCTGTATCCCTATGTCACCCCGATCATTTGATCTTGACAAAATCAAGAAACTACAGAACAAAGTAGTTTACTACGATGAACATAGAAAGAAGTACAAACCGCATTTTGCTGATATTGTTGAGTTCTACCTATTCAATTCTTATGACACGATAAGAATGATCAATTTAATACCACTAAGCAAAGGGTCAACTATTTTTCCTCCTGTAAATTTCGCTCACTGTATTCTTGAAACAAACAACTACTATTTGGTTCGTGTTTACTACCCTAAAGGATCTAATTCGCCTTTAACTTCTCAAAATTACCACACTATTCAGTCTAATCGTGGTAAAGTCTCAAATCAAGATAGAATGCAACGTACCGATCTATCAATTATCAACGCGGGATATACGTACAACTTATTGATATTTGATAAAGAAAAATCCATGTTTATGAGGAATCGTGGGGGTAACGTAAAAAAGAATTGCTTAGAATTCTTTAAAGATTGTCCTTATCTAATTGAAGGATTAAAAGATGACTCCTTAAATCCAAAAGACTTTAAACATCTGCTCTATTTGTACGAGAGATTTTGTACATCCGAATGATATTAAGTTCACTAAAATCTTGATACGCTCTTATTATACAATCGCATAATATTGCATGTAGAATTGCAATCATATGTTCGAAGACAATAAAAAACTATTCAAGGCATTCCATACCATAGGAATTGCAGAAGCCTTATCCTTTATCTTATTGATGTTCATTGCCATGCCCTTAAAGTATATGTTGGATATGCCTATGATGGTAAAAGTTCTTGGATGGGCTCATGGTTTGCTATTTGTTGTATACCTGTTCTTCGTAATTCAATGTGCCGTAGTTTTTAGATGGAGCTTCTTTCAATCTGTTTTAGGTTTTGTCGCTGCCGTATTACCATTTGGTCCATTTGCCTACCACGGCTGGATTAAGAAAAAAACCATTCTAGATTAGATCGGGAACTTTTGCCACCAAGTAAGGAACCTTTACCTATTCCTTACCCCTTCATTCGCTAGATTTTTGTGTCAACAAATTCAAGTTGAACAAACAAAAACATATAGCAATGAAAAAGTTAATATTATCACTTTTAGTTACCTTATCATCTATTCCTGTAGCACTTTCTCAATTACCCGATCCTGGCTTTCAAGTTGATGAGCATACAGCCATTGTTATTACAGATCCACAAAACGACTTCTTAAGTCCTGACGGAGTAACATGGGGAGTTGTTGGTAAAAGTGTTACAGAAAACAACACCGTTGCTAACATTGAAGAATTATTTAAAATAGCTCAAGAAAAGAATATAAAAGTCTTTGTTTCTCCTCATTACTATTATCCTCACGATCATGCTTGGGAATTTGAAGGAGCTTTGGAATCGCTCATGCATAGCATTCACATGTTCGATCGTAAAGATGCCTTATCACTCAATGGCTTTGACGGTTCAGGAGCGGATTGGTTAGAGTTGTACAAACCATACATTGATGGTGAAAACGTTATTGTAACAAGTCCTCACAAATTATATGGTCCAGAATCTAACGATCTAAGCCTTCAATTACGTAAGTATGGTATCAATAAAGTAGTATTAGGTGGTATGTCTGCCAATCTATGTACAGAATCACATATGCGAGAATTAGTGGAAGATGGTTTTGAAGTAGCAGTGGTAAAAGATGCTACAGCAGCAGCAATTCTTCCTGATATGAATGGTTATGAAGCAGCACTTGTTAATTTTAGAATGATTGCGAGCCACGTATTTACTACGAAAGAAGCTGTAGAAGCTTTGAAACAGTAATCATATTAAAGATCTACATATATGGTGAAGCCTCGATAGAATTAACTATCGAGGCCTCATTTTTGCAAGAAATAAGCCGGATTCTGTTTCTACCAAAGGTAGATGCCCATCATTTATCTAACGCGGTCTACCCTCTCCGTTCGCACGAGCCGCACTCAAACCGAAGTTTACATGACCTTTCAACACCGAAGGTTTACCTAGCCAAAGTTGTCGCCAACTATGCTGGTGAGCCCTTACCTCACCCTTTCACCCTTACCTACCAAAATAGGCGGTTTACTCTCTGCTGCACTTGCTGTTACTCCTAAGAGCACCTACTTTTAACAAATAGTCAGTTGCCCTATGTTGTCCGGACTTTCCTCCCTGTAAACAGAGCGATGAGCTAACTTGCCAAGCAAAAGTAGCCGAATTTCAAAGCTTTTGACTCAAAATCATCACTTGTTTTACCGAATATAAACAGCAATTTATTTCTTAGTTACACCCACACCTTATCGTGACTAAGTTAATTCAGCTGTTCAGAATCATTTTAAACTTTTATCTAAGGTTGATGATTTACCTTTAATATATGGATCATAAGGAACTATTGAATAAAATTCGTGTAACGCGTGGGTTGTTTATTGGCTTAGTCAAACAACTATCTCTAGAACAAATAAATACCCTCCCATCTCCTTATTTAAACACCATTGGTTGGAATTATGCACACGTAGTTGCTACTCAGCAACTGCTTACGTATGGTTTACATAAAATACCATTTCATTTACCTCAAGAATTCATCGATACTTATCGAAAAGGAACTAAAACCGAAAGAGATATTACAGCTGAAGAATTAACCACAATCCACAACTATGCAGTTGAAAGTTTGGATAAACTTGAACTAGATCTAAACGCACAAGTATTCACAACTTTTAACTCTTACGAAACCAGCTTTGGCGTTACACTAAATACCTTTCAAGATGCCTTAGCATTTTTACCTATTCATGAAGCTCTGCACTTAGGTATGTGTATGGCTCGTAGAAAAAAATTGTAATGAATAAACACCTCGTTGTCATAGAAGATTATTCCAATACGGGGCACCTTTCTGAATTGGTTCATGCCTTTTACCCAAATGAGCAACTGGTATTATTATACTTAAATAATTATCAGATTCAAGTGCATCATCCAGAAGGAAATTACCCTAAAGAAGATGAGTTTTATACGCTCATACGCTTATTAAGTCGGGCAGAAAAATTAACGTTTGCTACTCCAATTAGGTGGGGACAGATAAGCGGGTTAATGAAGGTTTTTATGGATCGGTTTTTAGACAAAAAAGTTCAAGACCTTAAATTGGATCAGAAATGGTACGATAAGCCTTTAACAATTATTGCAAACGGGCACCCAATGGTTATTCCTGAGGATAGAGCTGCAGCTTTCAAGTTATTTGCTAGAAAATACAACTTGAACTATAGAGGCATGTTTTATTGGACAACTCAAAGAGACCCAAGCAACAATTTATTTCAAGAAGAACGTGAAGAGTTTTTACTAACGATTGGTGAGACCAAATAGCTTTACATGAGTAGCTCCATAACCATATGTTTTAAATGAAGCATCCCAACACTCAGCATACGGAATGGAGCTAATTTTCTTTCTCACTTCATTCTTCAACACTCCTTCTCCTACTCCATGAATTACGATAAATTCTCTAACAGTAAGTTGCTCGGCCTGATAGATTACTGCATTCAAGTATTCTATTTGTAACTCAATTTTCTCATGGGGTAACAATCCTCGTTCATGAGCAATTAGTTGATGTAAGTGTAAATCTATCTCTGGTATACCTTTATGATTGATCCTAGAAAAAAGATCAGATAAGGCTCCTTTTAGCTTTGGATTTGGTTTAGCCGCTTTAAACTGGGCACTCATTTCTAGATCATTCTGTAATTGAATCTCCTTTTGCATAAACCGAGTAGTACCACCATCTACAGCTAGCAATTCATTCAGTGGAAAAGGCATATCAAAACCATCTACTTCAACCCAAGCAGTTTCCCCCTCTATTCGCTGAATAACTCCTGAACCAGCTTCACTTAAAAATCGTACTTGATCCCCCTTTTGAAAAATCATGCGGTAAAAGTAATGAGATGATGATATCTATCCATATTCAGATATGTCTATTCCTAATACATTTGACGCATGTCAGTAATTACAGAAGAAACATTAACTGGTTGGATAGCATCTCATGCAGTTTGCATGGTGTATTTTAAAACTCAGAATTGTGGAGTCTGTGAAGTAATGTTACCTAAAGTAAAAGATCTCGCATCAGGTTTTTATATTCCGTTCCTTAGTATTGACCTAACTGAAAATCTTCATCTTGCCTCTTCACAAATGGTTTTAAATGTACCCGTAACAAAAGTATTTGTACATAATAGAGAGGTTTGGAAAGAGGGTGCATACCAAGATCTATTAAAGCTTAAAAAGTTCATTCATCAAACTTTAGAATCAGAATCTACTCATGGATAATCCTTGGAAAAGTTTGAATCAGAAAAAGGTATATGAAACTCCTTGGATAACAGTATATCACGAAGATGTGATAACACCAGGTAGATCAAAAGGAATTTACGGTTGGGTTTCTTATAAGCATTTAGCATTAGGTGTTATTCCAATTGACGAAGAAGGATATACTTGGCTTGTTGGGCAATATCGTTATCCTGGGAAATACTACTCCTGGGAAATTCCTGAAGGGGGCGGTAAAATGAATGAAGAACCATTAGATGCAATTGCTAGAGAACTAAAAGAAGAAACTGGTTTAACGGCATCTCATTATGAGCATCTCCAAACCATGCACTTGAGCAATTCTGTATCAAATGAAGTAGCACACATCTATTTAGCAACAGGTTTAACCTTAGATATATCCACTCCAGAAGATACAGAAGAACTCCTCGTTAAGCGAGTACCTTTGAAAGAAGCCATTGATATGGTTCACAGTGGTGAAATCACGGATTCTATGAGTGTTGCTGGATTATTGAAACTACATATTTTATTAGAAACAAAACATTCAATTCCAAATACTCCATTTCAATGAATAAGAGAAAGACTATTGGCTTAGCATTAAGCGGTGGCGGCATTAGAGGATTCGCTCATTTAGGTGCTATTAAAGCTTTAGAAGAAGCTAACATTCCTATTGATTACATTGCAGGAACAAGCGCAGGAGCCCTTATAGGTGCTTGTGTTGCCACTGGAATGAAGGTAGATGATATTTACGATTTTTTAAAGGTAAAAGATGTTTTTAGCCTTACGGAATTTAGTTTGCCATCTAAGGGAATTCTAAACTTTAAGCGTTTAGCAAAAGAAATGCGCAAAGAACTACCCTATCATCGATTCGAAGATTTACCCATCCCCCTAACTGTAGTAGCAACTAACCTTCAACTAGGCAAACCAGAATATATCAACTCAGGGAATTTTATTGAAGCCGCGATGGCTTCGGCAAGTATACCTGCAATATTCTCACCCGTGCGAATTGGTGAATATGATTATTGCGATGGAGGTGTTTTTGACAATATGCCTATTAAAACTGTGCGCAAACATGCTGATATTGTTGTTGGAATAAACATTAGTACCGTGAACGAAATCAAAGATATAGGTAGTATTTCTGATATAGCTGCTAGAACTTTTCAGCTAAGCGTAAATTCTAATTCAATGCCAGATTTAAGCACCTGTGATATTTACATTACACCAGATGGAATCAGAGATTTTGGATTACTAGATACCGAACATATTGATGCTATCTACCAAGCAGGTTACCAAGCTGCCAAAGAAAAATTATCTGATGAAATTCCAGAGGCATTGCGTATTCCAACTTTTTGGGAACGAACAAACGAAACCATTAAAGATTTATTAGGGCAATAACGATTGATTTTACACTTGTTCACACAGAGGGTTAAAAAAGGTTAATATCAAGCATTATTCATACTCTGGCCAAGACTTGTCGTTAAAGTGAAAACTAAACTATTTAACACTTTCACAACATGTCTGAAAAAACAAGTTTCTGGACAAAGCATGGGTTAACCCTAAAAGCAATAGCCATTATTGTTTTGGCTTTATTACTCCTCATTCCTAAATCAATGATTGAGGATTTAATATTTGAACGACAATCAAGGAAACAAGCAGCAATTAACGAAGTTGGTAATACATGGTCTCGTTCTCAAACCATTACAGGACCAATTTTAAGTATTCCCTACTTATCGCATATTCGGAAAAGTACTGGAGAAGTAACTACCGTAAAAAAGACTGCCTATCTTTTACCTAACGAACTCAGCGTAAACGGAAATGTAGAAACGGAGATCCGAAAAAGAGGAATCTTCGAAATTCCTGTATATCAGTCTGATATTTCATTAAGTGGCGATTTTGATTTATCTGAACTAGATAAACTGAATATTGATTCCACTGATTTTTACTGGGATGAAGTTGAACTAAATTTCGGCATTTCAGATCTTCGTGGAATTGCAAGTAAAATGAGTGTTCAAATCAATCAACAAACCTTTGATGTTGAAGCGGGCACCCAAATATCTCATTTAATCTCAAGTGGCGTACACGTTGCAGTGCCCAACCTTTCAGAAAAATCATCCTTAGATTTCATCACTGACTTCACACTCAAAGGAAGCTCTTACTTGATGATTAGTCCCTTGGGTAAACAATCATCAGTTCACCTAACTTCTACTTGGGCAGATCCAAAATTCTATGGTGCTTTTCTACCAGCTAATAATGAAGTATCCACTGATGGATTCGATGCTAGCTGGCACGTCTCGCACTTAAACAGAAACTTCCCTCAAGCTTGGAAAGTGGGCGAACATAACCTTCATGAAGCAGATTTTGGTGTGGAACTCTTTGTTCAAGCTAGTAACTATCAACAAAGTACAAGAGCCGTTAAATATGCCATCCTGTTTATTGCATTATCGTTTTTAGTGTTCTTCTTTTCTGAAGCCTTGAATGGAATACGAGTTCATCCTATTCAATACACACTCATAGGTTTATCTCTTATCCTCTTCTATGCCTTACTTGTTTCTTTTTCAGAACATATAAGCTTCTACTCTGCATACTTTATTGCAGCAGGTGGAACCATCTTGTCCATTGTATTGTATGCACAATCTGTTCTAAAATCTTGGAAATTGGCAGGAATGATGTCTATTATTCTTGGCTTGCTTTATGGCTTTATTCTTACTGTTATTTCAATTCAAGAATTTGCGCTATTGGTAGGAAGCATTGGCTTATTCTTAATTCTTGGAATTACCATGTATGTTTCCTGTAAAATAGACTGGTATGGAATTGGCAAAAAAAATGAGTAATGATGACTAGTTAAATAAGATCTCCTTTGCTAGAAAGGAGATCTTATTTTCTACATAACTTTTAAATATTCTATATTACTACTATCTTATACCCTAAAATATAGCCACATGGAACAAACCACAGTAACTTATCCAGAAACTGCTAAACTTGACCTACAATTCGATCTTGAAAGACTCCAAGCCGATTGCAAATCACTCGAAAACATTCCGTATCAGTTCTATCAGGCTATGCCTTTGCGCAGCCCAGCACATCTGGTAGATCCAAGTATCCCATTTCCACCACCAGCTGAAGATTATGCTGATGGATCTTGGTGCGATTGGCTAAATACACCTGAGCTTGAACATACACCATACATTAAAGAGGTTATTGAGCAATTTCAAGAACACACTACCGTAAACTTAGTAAGGTTAATGAGGCTAGAACCAAATGGAGTCATTAACGAGCATACAGACCCTACATTAGCATTGGAAGAACATAAATCCATGATTCGTCTTACAATTCCGATTATATCTCATCCAGAAACTGAGTTCTATTTAAATAACAAAATAGTTCCAATGCAACCTGGAGAGTGCTGGTATATGAGATTATCTGATCCTCACAAAGTGTTCAATAGAAGTAACAAAGAAAGAATCAATTTAAGTATAGATATCATACCTAACGATTGGGCTAAAAATCTAATAATGGGTTAATTATTAAATTTCAGTTAGCCTAACTTCAGTTTAGCTACTTCAGATCTATATGTTTTACTTACTGGTATCTCAAAATCTCCCACGATGATAGATCGAGATTTTAACCCTTTTATCTTATCAATTCTTACAACATATGATCTATGAATTCTTAAGTAAGATGGTTTATCAGGAACCATGCAAGTAAACTCTCCTATTTTACACCTAACCAAGTGCTTACAAGTTAACTCTTGAATTTCAATGTAATTACCGGCAGCTTGAACGTATAACACATTTCTAGAATGAATTAGCACTTCTTTTCCACTTTCATTCACAGAAAAGGTGGAGGGTTGATGTGAACTAATATTGCTTCCTAATGGAACAACTCGATTTCTCAACTCTTTGATGTGCTTTTTACTAATAGAGAAGATACCTGTTTTTAGCCCTATATAGAGAATCAGGCTAAACGCTAAGAGTACCAAAACACCAATCCAATTGACAGACTGAAGGTTATTCATCTGAATAATTTCAGCAGATTGAGGAATAGATCCTACAGATTTAATGGTGGCTACTTCACTTAAACCTGAAAAATCTTCTTGATGCTTACGGGAGTTAGTTTTTTGGGTACTACTGTTACTCCTGTTCCACAGAAGTGGAGCTACAACATTACTCATAAGAGGCGATAGTTTTAAATAATGAATTCCAAGTTCGGTCTATCTCAAATATAAATAACCTCCTACTTAAAATGCAAGCAAATATCTGTAAATAAAAAAGGGATGGCTTTTCAACCATCCCTCTACTTAACTAATCAGCGAATCTATTTACTTCTTGATCCACTTCTGAGTATACCGCTGTGAGTCGGTTTGAACGTTAACCATATAAATTCCTTTGGCAAGATTAGACACATCTAGCGTATTCAGAGCTCCCCCTCCAAGCACTACATTTTCATTAATCACCTCTTTACCATTTAAATTCACTACCGTTACAAGAGCTTTACTTGTTTCGTTTGAATTTAAAACGATGTTCAATTTGTCTTCTCCTGGATTCGGAAAAACTCCTACCTGAGAATTATCAGCTGCATTTCTTTCTGATGAACTGCTTTCTTCTAAATAATTAGAGACATTTGAATTAGAAGTTTTATTGCTCGTTGATTTAGATGGCTTAGGGCAAAGAACATTGACTTCTTTACAAATTGTGAATGAGCAGCATTCATCTGGAGTTGACATAAGAATTACAGTTACACAAACATTGTAAGTTCCGCTCGATGGGAAGTTATGAGCAACCATGGGCGATGTACTTGTTCCAGTTGTACCATCTCCGAAATCCCAGAAATAACCCACAATTGGTCTATTTGCGCTAATTACCGAAACCCCTACTAAAACCTCGCAAGGCCCATTAGGATTAATTGGAGATGATAACAAAATCCCTCCTAACTCCGCCTTACACTCGTCAGGGCGACAATTAACCTCAATTCTTTTGCATACAGTAGTTTGGCAACATTCTCCCTTATCATTTACTGCATAAACAGTTAAACACACTTCATAATTGCCAGAACCATTGTACGTGTGCGAAGGATTTGCATCAGTAGAAGAATATCCATCCCCAAAAGTCCAAGAATATCCTACTATAGTTGTTACAGCATTCGGTGTTACTATAGAATTGAACTTATAAGTACAACCATCTACCGTGCTAAATCCAAATGTAGCATCCACTTCACACTCTGTGGCACATGTACCAAAATAAACATCATCAATACCATAATCTTGGTTTCCTGTAGAAGCAGTTTGCCAAATACTCACGCTAACTGCTCCAGTTGTTGTTGCTGTCCAATTAACACAATATTCAACCCAATCATTAGCTGGACTCCCAGCCGTATTAACGGTAGATACTGTTGCCCCATCCACTCTCATTTGAAGTGTCTGTGTAGCACTAGTACTTGAAATTGCACGTACTTGCCAGAAAGAGAAGGTATACTGCTGTCCTGCTACAACATTCACTGTAGAAGTAGTAGTCCAAATCATACGAGGAGTAGGATGAGTACCCCAGCCATCTACTATTAAGAAACTACCTGTAGAATTACCAACAGTATGATCCCACAAGTCATTTATCCACTGAGAATTCCCACATTTATCACGTGGCTCAGCCCCCACTCCATATGATTGAGAATTACAATTCATATCATAAGGAAGTGAGCTTGTAAAACCAGTGTTTCCAGCTGAGAAATCTCCGTTCCCAATTTGATTTCCTGTTGACGTACAACCACAACTCTGAGCTTGCAGGTTGTAGCTTATTAAGTTAGCGATTAATACAAATGCAGATAATCGTAAGAGGTTTTTCATTGTTTTCATTTCATGTAGTTATTAGATTGATAAAGTATTGTGGCCACGGAGTAAACTTACCAAGTTCAAACTCTGATAAAAAGAAGAAAACATGAAGTGTGACGAAGTGAAACCTAAATGTGATTAAACTTACCCCTAATGGGACGAAATCACTTCGTTTGTGATGAAAAGTTTCAACTAAATTCAAGGTAGATGCCCCTTTTTATTGCAGTTAGAATGACAAGTTCAAGGAAAGATGTTTTAAATTAGACCCTATTAAACTCGATAAAAATGACTGCCGAAATTCCAAATCAATTCATTCAAGTTCCTGGATTTCTTAAACCTGAAGAATTAATCCAAATAGCTGCAATCATAGAAAGATCTGCCTTTATAGATGGGAGTGCTACAGCCACAGATGATGCTAAATCTGTAAAAAACAACCAACAACTACCAGATGGACCAGAACTTTACCAGATTCAATCAATTATTCAAAATGCTATCTCCCAGAGTCCATTAATTCAGGCCTCTACTATGCCAGTGGTTGTATTACCTGCTCTTGTAAGTCAATATGAAGGAGGCATGTCATACGGTTGGCACGTAGACAGTCCTTTAATGGGGGGGGCTCCTACCATTAGAACCGATGTTGGTATGACTGTTTTTCTAAGTGACCCAACTACCTATACTGGCGGTGAATTAGTTATACAAGGACCAAATGGGCAAGTATCCGTAAAAATGAGAAAGGGAGATGCTATTATTTACCCTACAACCCGTTTACATGGTGTTGCTCCTGTAACTCAAGGAAAAAGACAGGTTGCAGTTACTTGGATGCAATGTGCTGTAAGAAATTCCGATAAACGAGAATTACTATTTCAATTAAGAAGTGTTCAAGAGTCCGTATTCAAAAAAATGGGATCATCATCTGAAAATCAAATGTTACAGCAGATTTACAGCAATCTTCTTAGAGATTGGTGTGAGTTATAAGGTCTTTTTATAGTCTATTTTCATTTCTCAACTCCACAGCACCAGTTCTCGTCAAAAAGAGCAAGGCGCTGGTTTGTTGTGCACTTTCATCACCTTACCCAATCCATATTGTCTGAAAAAATACCGGGTTTCCGTTAGGTCAATTTCACAAAAATCCGTGAAATAAATCGTTCCCTCATACTAGAGATTTGTTGCTATTAATCATTAACAACATTTAATTATGAGTGAAATTAGACTTACACAAGCACAACTTGAAAAGATCAAAAAAGACATGACTGTTCAAGTAGAAATGCTGACAGATACAGAAGTAAATGCATTGGCCCAAAAAGTAAACGAAGCGATCAATCTTCCATTTATTAGAAAGGAAGAAAAAGAGTTTATTGTATTCGTTAAAGTCATCAAAAAAATAGATCAGTTTCTCTACAATCTTTTACCAAACGAATATTACGAATTGGTAAAAGATGCTAGCGATGGTATTTCGAAAGAAGAGGCCAATAAAATTGAAGAGCGTTTAACTCCTCTCATTAACAACGTAGTGAACATTCCAGTCTTATCCGAAAAACAAGAAGCTAAACTAATTGGGTTAGTACTTGGGCTCATCATAAGAGCTATGATTAAAGGTTTCAAATTGGAAGAGGTTGAAGTTGAAAAATAACCTTCATAGATGAATATTAAGAGTCTCGATACATATTGTCGAGACTTTTATTCTATACCTAAATACACAATTATGGATAAAGGAGAAGTAATACAATCCTTCAAACAAGGCAAGAGAGGAAACTGTGTTTCAATAGCAGTTATAAAAGCTGCTATTGACCAATACGGACTCTATGATGTTTTTAAAGGCATTATTAAGGATCAAGACAAGTATATGATCACGATGAAAGATGGATTTGAAACTGTTTTAAGAGATCATGAAATTGAAAAAGCATCACGTTACAGTAAATTCATCAAGGGATCAGATGATCAAATATTATCCCAAGCTCATTTCTACTTTGCTGCTATGGCAAAACGTGTTTATGTAGAAGGAGAAATAGATGTGTTTCTTGGTAAACATACATTGCGAGGAGCCCTAAGATCCCTCAATAATGGAGAAAATTACTTGGAGGGTATAAAGTGGTTAGGGTTGACTAATCATTTTCGGGTTATTCAAAAATCTGAATTACAAAACCACAAGAATGTAATTGCTGCATCTAAAGAACACTGTTTCTTTATTGAAAATGGAGAATATATTGATAATTACGGTACACCTATGAAAATAACTAATTCAAATACAAGAGGAGCTTTCAAATTAGATAATTTGATCAGTCTCATATAAGAATGAAACTTATGAAAGGATACGGACTATTTGTAGGTGTTGACTATTGCGACACCAACCATTATACAGATTCAAATTTATTTCAAGAGGCAAAAGCTGATGCTTATGCTTACGATGATCTAGCTAAAAAGACAGGTCTTTTCTCGAATAAAAACAGAGCCGTACTCACGGGGAAAGATGCAACCTGGGAAAGATGTAAAAAGGTATTATTAGATTATGCTGAAATTTCAAAGCAAGAAGAAGGCTATTTATTTCTAGCATTTTCAGCACATGGTTGGTCTCATGAACCGAAAGTTCAAATGATAGCTACTAACGGTAACGTAATCAATAAAACAGAATTCTTTAGTTTCTATGACAGAATGGTTCTAGAGAATGAAGTTCGAGAAATTCTAGAAAAATTCTCGGAAAATTTCAAGATCGTTTTGATTGTAAATGCCTGCAATTCTGGTGGATTATCCAATTACAAAAGAGTAGCAGACATCAATAATGTCAGCACAGAAGAAAAAACCTTTAATAAAAATAGTGCTCTTTATAACGACATATTGAATCGTTATAAAAATGGCGCACATCAGAACTACAAAGCTGATGTTTTCAAGTTTGCTTCTTCACTACCTAACAAAGTAGCTGCAAAAGGTGGAGCTGCTACTAACCTTAGTAATTACACAGAATACTTCATGACTGTTTGGAGATCTAAACCTTTCTGGGGAAATTATTTCACGTTAAACGATTCTTTAGTTCATGGTTTGCAAAAAATGTATGAACCTGGAGTATGGCCCGACTACTTTGACTCTCCGGAGTTTTTCAAACGAACAGTTCCATTTCATTTCAATAGTGAAGCTCGTAATGTGACCTATCGAGACTATATGTGTTGGTCCATTCGAACAAAAGAATTTGAAGGAGAACATTTAGAATATCACATCAAGCCTCCAACGCCATTTTATAAAATACGAGATAGAGCTACCCTAACGTATAATCAAATACAAAAAATGTCTCATGAAAAAGCTTATTTAAAACAGAACGGGTTTAAGCCTGAATTTATCGTTATTATCAATGTTAAATTAACAGAAGACAGAGTTCATAATGATAAGTGGTTCAAAAATCCGATTCTGATTTCTACCAACTCAAACAAGTCTAATACTGGAGAAGTCATCATATTAATTAATGATAAAGATCACTTCAGAATTTTAGACCATCACTTTCCTAAAAAGCAAGTCATATACATTAATCCAGCTGAATAATGTGGAATATTGAAATTACAAAAGAAGAAGCTAACCAATATATTGAAGTTACCATAACTGTTCCAAGTATTCAATATGAGTATCTAGATTATGAGCTTCACACAAGAAACTTAAATTCAGAAAATAAATGGGATACTGTTTCAGAAGATCCTATAAACGATTTTTTAAGTCAAGATGGATTTGATCATATACAACACGCTTGTATAATCAAAGTGAAACTTAATCATGAGTACCAAGGAAGTACGGTGATTCCTTTGGATGAATTGAAAAATTTTCGCAGTAAATCAGAAGGAGATCCAAACGGATTATTGCTGATTGTAGAGGAAAGATATACAAGAGACTCTGACGTTAAAGATCCTGTTCAAGAAACCTCTGGTTCTGTAACTAATGAAATTGGCGGAAGCTAAAACCAGTCTTCTTGAATCCATTAACTTGCGGGAATGAGGACTAATCAACCTTATTCCCGCAATCATTTTGCTTACTGCTTATTGCTGTTCTTTATCGCTTTAATAAATTCATCTTATTCTCAAGACAGTAATAAACAAAGCTGCTTAGATAGCATCAATCATCTTAACGTTGTTGCATATAACCTTCAGAGCACAAACATTGATAGTGCATTGGAGCTAAACTTATCGCTATACCCACTATTAAACACTTATCCAGACTCTATGACCTTATCTAATCTATTTAGTGTTACTGGAGGTTTGTATCAAAAAATGGGGCTATACTCTAAAGCTATTCCATATTTAATTGATTGCCTGAAAGTAAGAGAGCATCTAGGTAATAGAGATAAACTAGGAAAAATACAACTCAACCTTGCCAACACTTATCACCTATTGAGACAACATGAACTGGCTATAGATTATTGCAAAAAGGCAATTCACAACATGAAAGCCGGAAATTCATCTTTTAACAGTTTAATGAATGCATATAATACACTTGGTGCAAGTTACATGAAGATTAACCTAGACTCAGCTGAATACTATCTTAATTCTGGTTGGAAGTTAATCACACCCGATGGCATTTCTATCGGATCAAACCACATAGATTTACTAGGGAATCTTGGCGCAGTACATGAACAAAAACATGAGTTCCAGCAAGCCTTACACTATCATTTAGTAACAGATTCTATTCAGCAATCAATTGGAGATAGTTTGGGGTTAATATGGACAAAAATGCATCTGGGCATTGTCTATATGCATCAAGAAAAATTTACTGAGTCAAAAAATTCATTGGTATATGCATATCGATTGGCTAGATCTCAATCCGATCTTAAAAACCAAACTGAAATTTCCGATTCATTTGTTCGTCTATATTTAGCATGGGATAAGCCTACAAAAGCATACAATTGGTTTATTACCCACGATAGTTTGAGAGACAAACTCACCAGCTATACTATTTCAGAATCAATTGCAGAAAAAGAAGTAGAATATCAAGTTGCTCAGCAAAAAGCTGAAATTGCTGCTAGTAAAGCTAAAAATCAAAAACTAGAAGCTGAACAAAAACAAGCCACCATTCAGAATTATGCATTGTTAGGGTTGTTATGCGCAGGTTTAGTAGTATCGGTTCTATTGCTTAGAGATTACAGACAAAAACAATATATCAGTAGTATTAAGCTAAACCTCAAAGAACAACGAGTAAAAGAACTTGAAAAAGAGCAACAAACAGCATCTTATATCGCTCATTTAGAAGGACAAGAAAAGGAACGACAACGAATTGCTAAAGATCTTCACGATCAACTAGGAAATACCATGGCCGCTTTAAGGCTCTCGCTTCAGCATACCAATTCAAAATCAACCAACGATAAGTTAGAGTTAGTGGATTTAGCAGTCTCAGAAATTAGAAATGTGTCTTACAATTTGTCTAGCGCTATCTTACAACGACATGGTTTCAATGCAGCTTTACAAGAATTGAAAACGCTGATAGAGCGTACAAGTACACTCTCGTTTCATCTATATCTTTCAAATCAAACTATTCGGTTGTCTGATGAAGCATTGTTAGAAATCTACCGCATCATTCAAGAGTTAACAAGTAATGCTTTAAAACATGCAAATGCCAGTGAAATAAGTTTACAGACTACTTTAATAGATGATCAATTCAATTTGATCTTTGAAGACAATGGAATGGGATTTCATTTAGAAGAGGTTAACGCAGGAATGGGAATAGAAAACATCAAGATAAGATCGAACAAATTAAATGGTAACTGCACTTATGATTCTCAACTGGGAAGAGGAACCATTGTTATTCTTAATATACCAATTCCTCAGAACGCATGATAAAAGTTGCTATAGTTGATGACCATAGACTATTCAGAGAAGGGCTAATTTCACTATTATCTTCTCAAGAAAACATTTCCATTTCTGGAGAGTTTGATAATGCCGATGAGTTTCTAAAAAAATGCCCAGAAATACAAACAGATGTTGTGTTGTTAGATATGGATATGCCTGGTATGAATGGCATTGAAACGGCTAAATTGGCTCTTCGGTTAATTTCTAACCTCAAAATCATCATGATTTCTATGCATGATAATTACTCAACTATTCAAGAAGCATTTAAAGCCGGGGTAAAAGCCTATTTATTCAAAACTTCGAATGAAAGCGAAGTTTTGGAAGCCATAGAACTAACGATGGATGGTCAAGACTTTATTACTGATTCAGTAACCAAAAAATTGGTTGAAGGAATACGTAAACCAGAGAGTTTAAACAGAATCGATTTCACCCCACGCGAAAAGCAAATTCTGAAACTTATTTGCGCAGAACTCTCAACAAAAGAGATAGCAGACAAACTCTTTATTTCTGAAAATACCGTTGAAACTCATCGTAAGAATATGATGGCAAAAACAGGGGCTAAAAATGTTATTGGGCTTGTGAAATTAGCCATTCAACAAGGCTTAGATTAGGTTTTTCACTCCTCTACCCTTACTTCCTGCACTACTATTTCACTATCTCCCTGGTTTACGGAGAACTTGATCCACCCATAGCGGTAATCATTATCCTCTTCTATTCGGAAAACGAGGTAACTATTCTGTTCACTCATCAGCCAAGGGTAGATTAAATCAAGCAATGTAACCTTTCCATCACCTGTAGTAGATCTGTTTAGGTTTACATGAAAGAGGTATACGTAATCAAAAGCGCCACCATTTGTATTTTGAATCCCTGTATCTCGTATCCAAAGTAAATTCTCTGCCTCAAGGTCTACCACTTCATTTTTTGCATAAACAGAAGGATGATGCTCTGTACGAACTTGTTCACTAATAATAGTGCTAAATGAAGGTTTGTTGGAGTAATTTGTTAGAGTATACGTATCGCCATTTCCACTTGATGTTGTAACCGTGCATTCAACAGTTGTGCCTATTAACTCAAAATTGGTTGTATAGTTTGCACGAATAGCTGCATCAAATAAATAGCGTTCACTTTTCAAACCAGTCCAATCTGTAAAGCTGCTTGAATAATGATTTACCTCCAATGAAAATACTGGAGCGCTGTTACTAATGCCATTTAAATAGTATGCATATCTGCGTTTATTTGAGTCTACCTGTATGGTATCTACTCTATCTACATCTATAAAACCCTGATTTGCTCCTAGCTCTATACTTTTTCCTGCCGGAACTATGTTGTTTGTAGTGTTAGATGTTTCATCCTCGTCTTTAGAACAAGATACAAGAAGAACAATGGTTAGTACGGCAAGTAGTTTAGATAACTTCATAAGGTGATATTTATGCGAATTTTAAATACTAAATCTTAAAATGGAATAATTATGGTTCAATGGTACTGAATATCCATTTTTTAGCGCTGGATCCTTGAATTAATTCCAACTCAGTATCTGTTACTTTTAAGACATTCCAAGTCTTAACACTTTTGTCTTTTACCATTACAATAGATTGATAATCTGTACTCAATCTCCATTTTCCTTTTTCTTTCGCTCCCATAATAGAAACTTGATACTTCAAGTTCTTAGATAAATCCATGTATGCTCCTGCCAATAGTTCATTAGCCTTTTGATTATCCTTTTCAGGATTCTCCATAGATTCTCTTTTCACCAAGTACCATTTCTTAGCTGCTTGTTCTAACGTAATAGAAACAGTTTCATACGTAATTTCCTCAACGGCTTCCTTTTCTATTTCAGCATCAGAAGCTTTTGCCATCACTAAAGCACTTTTTCCGTATTTGATCACCAACTCAGAATCTGCAACACTTACAACTTCAATTGCAACCTCTGTTCCATTACTAGCCGTTAATTGAATTGTTGACTCTTTCAGTGCCCAAGTTCCATGCTCACTTTGACCTAAAATAGATGCAGAATACTTAGCTTCATCAAATAACTGAAGAACCATTGTTCCAAAGAACGTTTTAGCCATTTCCATTTGAGCTTCACCAACACCCTCCTGTTCGTATAACTGCTTAAATTTCCAATTACCTACTAATTGAGAAACTTCTTGAGCCGTTAAAGTGAATGATAAAATGGTTAGTGCTAATGTGACGAGAATTTTCATAGGTTATTTTCTTAATGGGGCAATAATAGTGCATTGATAAACAGAAAAAACACTCCTTTCAGAAAATTAATCACCCTAAATTGATCAGAAATATACCGAATAAATAGTTCGTTAACCTGTGTGTTCTACTTTCGAATTTCAAACTCTTCAGCATGACATCAACACTCAGCATCAATCCATATAACCAAGAAACCATTGGTGAATATGCTTTCCATTCGAAAGCAGAACAGGAACTAATGATTACTAAAGCTTCTTTAGCGCAACGAGATTGGAGAAATACGAGTCATGCTGATCGTGCAAAACTGCTTGTTCGTTTAGCGGGTATTTTACGAGAGCGTGTAGAGGAATTATCGCGCATGATGACACTAGAAATGGGAAAACCCATTACGCAGAGTCGTGCTGAAGTAACTAAATGTGCCTGGGTTTGAGAGCATTACGCTGAAGTTGGCCCTTCTTCTCTACTCGATCAAGCAATCACTACAGATGCCCAGAAATCGTTTATCCGTTTTAAGCCAATAGGTACTGTGTTAGCCATCATGCCATGGAATTTTCCATATTGGCAATTCTTTAGGGTAGCTGCTCCGAATTTAATGCTTGGCAATGCATTGGTATTAAAGCATGCTCCAAACGTACAGGGTTGTGCTCAATTAATGATTGAAGTCTTTGAGCAAGCTGGTTTTCCTGTTGATCTCGTATCCAACCTACACATTCCTGTTGAACAAGTAGAATCTGTTATTGCTGACGCTAACATACACGGTGTTACCCTTACAGGAAGTACCAGAGCTGGTCGTTCTGTAGCTGCATTAGCTGGTAAACACTTAAAGAAAACAGTACTAGAATTGGGTGGGTCGAATGCTTTCGTTATCATGAAAGATGCCGATATGGATACAGTTCTACCAATAGCCTACAATGCTCGTATGCAAAATACGGGACAGAGCTGCATTGCTGCCAAACGGTTCATTGTACACGATAGCTTAGTGAATCAGTTTACTGAAGGAATGGCTGAATTGATTCGTCAAAATCCGATTACCGACCCACTTCTAGATTCCTCTACTATGGGGACTTTAGCCAGAACTGATTTGGCTGAACAATTGAAAGCACAATTAGACGCAACCTTATCTCAAGGTGCTATCTGTATCATTGGGGGCACTCAACAAGAGGCTCACTTCACTCCTACGCTTGTTACTGGTGTAACTGCTGATATGACTGCGTTCCAAGAAGAAACTTTTGGCCCTTTAGCTGCGGTTACTTCATTTGCGCACGAAGATGAAGCTTTGGAATTAGTACAATCATCATCGTATGGATTAGGAGCTTCAATTTGTTCATCTAATCCAGAGAAATACCTCCATTGGACTAATGAATTGCAAGAAGGTGCTGTATTCTTTAACGAATTGGTAAAATCAGATCCACGCTTACCATTTGGTGGCGTACTGAACTCTGGCTATGGCCGAGAGCTCAGCACCATTGGCTTACATGAGTTTGCCAATATCCAAACAGTTTATGTGCGTTAAATCCATCTTACCAACGGCATATCTTGACGATAGCGCAAGTGTGGATGTTTAGGATAAATTCTGAATCCATACTCATACACACCAGACTTATCGATTGGTGCAAATCCACTGTATACCACTCCTTCAGGAGATTCATCTGTTGGTTCTAAAGAGGTAATGTTGTGTATTTCTTCCATCGTGTTATCCTTCAGTCGTTTGATGAACACCATTTCTACTCCAATATCATCTGCCGCTAGGCCTGGAAGTTTTAACATGATTTGAGCTGTAAAATCGCTTCCCGCTTCCAGGGCATCATTGGTAGAATCGAATACGTTCATAGACACTACCTCAATATTCGACCACTGATTACGCACATTCATCTTCCACTGAGCTACTTCCTTCGCTACTTTATAGTCATCACGTACCATTAACTCGTTTCGCTCAACCAATGGATTGTAGAATCGCTCTTGGTAGTCGTTCAACATACGGTGCATGGTAAATTGAGGAACAATTTCTGATACCGTTTTTCGAACACGCGCTATCCACTTCTCTGGAATCTCTTGTTCGTTTCTATCAAAGAAATCTGGAATAATCTGCTTTTCAATGATGGAATAAATAGTTTCAGCATCTAGCTCGTTTTGGAATTGCTGATAGTCGTACGTTTTCTCTTTCGCCAAGGCCCAACCAGCGCCATCTACGTGCCCTTCATCCCACCAGCCATCTAGCACACTCAAGTTCAACACACCGTTGAAACAGGCTTTGATACCGCTTGTTCCAGAAGCTTCTAACGGACGTGTTGGGTTGTTTAACCACACATCAGATCCACTTACAAGGAATCTAGCAATGTGCATGTTGTAATTCTCTAAGAAGATTACCTTCCCTAAGAATTCTGGCATTCGTGAGATTTCAATTACACGTTTAATCAAATCTTGACCTGGCACATCTTTCGGATGGGCTTTACCTGAGAATAAGAACACTACAGGTCTGCCCGCTTGGTGCAACATGGCTCTCAACCTATCTAAATCGCTAAACACCAAAGTGGCCCGTTTGTAAGTAGCAAATCGCCTAGCAAAACCAATTACTAACGCATCTTCAGTTAATGCTTCTTCAACTTGCATCACATACTTAGGACTTTGATGCTCTTGGCTAATATTCTGCTTTAAGTAGTCTTTTAAGAAGTACATCAAACGTTGCTTCAATCGCTTACGGATTGACCACATCTGCTCATCTGTAATATCGTAATTCCAAACAGCTGGATTTGTTTCGTGATGGAAGAATTCATCGTTGCTATCGTTACGCAAAGGCAAGCTCATCTCTAAGGAAGCATGTGTAGGATAATGCGCTCCATTAGTAACATACCCAAATGGCAATTCGTCTTTGAAATAGCCCGGATAAATGTGGTTAAATATCTCTCTGGTAACCTCACCATGTAAGCGACTCACACCATTTACTTCTTGAGACAAATGCATGGCTAAATGACTCACCGAAAAAGGCTCATTGTGCGCATGTGCGTTGCTTCTACCTAGTGCCATAAAAGATTCCCACGTAATTCCGAGTTGCTCTGGGTAATGACCAAAGTACTTACGCATGTAATCTTCGCTGAATACATCATGTCCTGCAGGAACAGGCGTGTGAGTAGTAAACAGCGAACAACTTCTAATCACCTCTACTGCCTCTACAAAGTTTAGGCCTTCGCTTACTAAATCTCTAATACGCTCAATACCTGCAAATGCTGCATGACCTTCGTTTAAGTGGTATAGATCTGGCTCAATACCCAATTTATGTAGAAGCTGAATACCTCCTACTCCTAGCAAGAATTCTTGTTTCAAACGATTTTCCCAATCGCCACCATACAGCTCTCGTGTAATGGCTCTATCTTCCTCGCTATTGTTTTCAACATCCGTATCAAGCAAATACAAATCGACAGATCCAACCTGAATCTTCCAAACCTTTGCTGTAACGGTATGTCCAGGGAAATCTAATGATAAAGTAACCCACTCACCGTTTTCATCTTTTACGGGTAACAATGGCAGGAAGGTGAATTTCTGAGGTTTGTAAACCGCAATTTGCTCACCACTTTCAGAAAGTGTTTGCTTGAAATATCCGTTACGATACATCAAACCAACAGCGGTCATATTTACTGCAGAATCACTGGCTTCTTTTAAGTAATCGCC
>DIYR01000006.1 GCA_002429085.1 Flavobacteriales bacterium UBA6049 | reverse complement strand
GAGAAGCCGCGTCAATTTGGGTGCTGTTATCGGCTGGAACCAACGAGGTGATGGTGGGTTTCTCATTTTTATTGACGGTAAACGACCAAACATCCTTACCCTGAATGCCCGCAAACGAGTTGTCCGATAGATCGGTGACAAATCCAGATGGAGCCGTAACATAATAAGTACCTTCGGCTAACGCGTTAATTCTTATAATAAGCGTAGATCCAACATCAGAAGCATCATTGGCATCAATACGTTGTACAATCTGATCAGAACTTTTACGCCTGATCAATAACTCTCCCGTACCTTTTTTGATTTTTTCAGTAAACGTGAGGCTAATAATAGAAACATCAATAGATGTTTCCTGATTGTGTCTGGGAAAGGTGGTCTGTAGGGTGGGCGCATTATTATCTATCACTGTTACCGTAATAGACTTGCTCTCGAGCGTAAGACCAGGTACGCTATTATTAGTAACCTTACAAACATAAGTACCTGCATCTTCGGTAGTAATGGCACTTTTGGTAAATGCAGGACTGGGCGATTTGCTGGCAATTCCACTGAGACTTCCATCTTTAAACCATTGGTAACGATTGTTGGCCCCACCTGTGACCAAGCCGTTCAACGTTAGATTATCTCCATCATTTACTGTAAGGGTAATAGTAGCTGGAGTGTATGCGGCCTGAGGTGTATAACTACTTACTTTGAACTTATTGGGCAAAATATCACCAAATTGTAACTTGTTATCTTGTACCCAAAATAGGGTAGGGGTAAACGAGGCCTTGCCCGAGAAATCTGGTAAAGAAGTAAGTTGGTTATTTTGAAGTTCTATCCGGCGGATATTAGTCAAATTACCTAACTCTTGAGGAATGCTGGCTAATTGATTGTTGGCCAATCGTAACTCAGTAAGATTTGTCAAATCCCCAATTTCTTTGGGAAGCGTAGTAAGTTGGTTTTCTTCTAGGTTGAGTTCATCCAAATTTACTAAACTACCGATTTCTTTGGGTAGTGTGGTCAACTGATTTTTTTGAAGCTGTAACTTGTCTAAGTTCAGTAGTTTATCAATAGAAGTAGGAAGACTTGTAAAGCGATTGTTGCGTAAGTTCAAGTTTTCTAACAGCACTAGGTGCTCTAGGTTGGCAGGAATGGCACCTTCTAATTGATTGTTGCTTAACAATAGGTTTTTGAGAAGCGTTAGTCGCCCGAGCTCACTGGGAATTTGCCCAGTCAAACCATTGCCATATAAACCTAAGGTGACTAGTTTGGTTAAATTCCCAATGGCAGTGGGAATGGCACCACTCAATATATTGTTTGTCAGTGCCAATGTGGTTAGCTCTGTTAAACTGCCCACACTAGTAGGTATGCTTCCTGCTATAAAATTATTCGAAATGACTAAACTGGTCAATTGAGGGAAATCACCAATTTCGGTTGGTAATGTTCCTATGAGGTTGTTTCTGTTGAAGTGAATTTGAGTGACATGCCCGCCTGCTACTGTAATACCTGCCAGGTATCGTTTACATCATTAGCGGTAGCCGTAGTATTAATATTTTCCCAGCCTGTTCGGTTAGTCCAACCATCACCATTGGTAGCATTGTAAAACTTTTGGAGGGCATCAAATTCTGATTGAGGGACTTGTGCGATAGCAATTTGTGTACACAATAAGCACCACGCAACTGTCCATTGTCTAATGACAGTGAAAAAATGATTCATGAATTATGTGTTGTAGTTATGTTAGTGTATTTACCTGATGAGTTATTCTTGATAAATGCTTCTTAGAAAAGAGTTTGACTACTATTTTATGATCCTTAGGCAAGGCTTTTTATGAACCTTTATACGTGTTTTGAACATAGCGCAGGCGTCATCTCATTCTTGAGAAATACTTCAAGTTTAACCAGCCTTCAATGTATGACAACCAAATATTATTTGCCACTGAATTGAATCATTTTAACAATTCGATAATTATTTCTCTTTAAATTTTAAAAAAAGATCACTGTAAAAGCATAAGTGTCAAATGTTTATGAAAACTTGCCCTGAATTTCCACAAAAAAAGGGAAGACTTTTAAAAGCCTTCCCCGATCATTTATAAATAATATATCTCTACTACATTGTTGGCCGTGTCTTTACTGCCAACTTTAGTAGTATTCTACTTATTGCTTAGCGTTTACGCGAATCATTTCGGACAAGATATGCCCACCATTTTGCAAGAAAACGTCTCTTTTTTCGTCTTTTTTCAACTTCTTATCACGTTCCTTGCGCTCTTTACGTTTTTTATCCCACTTGGCTTTTTCTGCCCGTCTTTTGGCTTCGTTGAGTGATACTACCGTATTTTTTCTTTCAGCTTTAATCTCTTTGATGTCACTCAATAAGTTTTGCAAGTCATCATCAGTTTTAAGACGTTGTCCAAAATACTGCTGTAACTTTTTAATCAACTTGCCATTCACGTGATCAGTAGTAGCAAAACTAGAAGACTTGATTTCGTCCCAAGGCAAGGCACTTGGTTGAGCGCTTTCGCCTACTTCGTTGCTAGTGTATGGAGAAGGCATCTTAATATCAGGAGTTACCCCTTTGTTTTGGGTACTACTACCCGTAATTCGGTAATACTTGGCCAAGGTTAGGTTCAATTGACCTGCTTTCTTTTTATCTGAAATAAAACGAGCCAGGCTAATTACATTTTGTACAGAACCTTTACCATAAGTTTGTTCTCCAATAATGATTCCTCGCTTGTAGTCTTGAATAGCACCCGAGAAAATCTCAGAAGCTGATGCACTATAGCGATTCACCAACACGCCGAGAGGCCCAGTATATACTTGACTTTCATCTTTGTCTTTCAATTCGTCAATTTTACCATCCGAACCACGTACCTGCACTACTGGACCAGTCTTGATAAACAATCCAGTAAGATCAATGGCTTCTTTGAGCGAGCCACCACCATTATAGCGGAGATCAATCAAAATACCATCTACATTTTCGGCTTGCAATTCTTTGATCAAACGACGAGTATCGTTGCTGGTACTGGCATAATCTTTTTGTTTCTTTTGGTAAGCATCAAAGTCGAGGTAAAAAGAAGGAATATTGATAACCCCTATCTTGTAGGCTTTGTTGTTATGGCTCACCTTAATTACTTTCTTAGACGCCTTTTGCTCTTCCAGTTTGATTTTATCACGTACCATACGTACTACCTTAGGCTCTCCATCGGTAGAGGCATCATGAGGAATTACTTTCAAACGTACTACGGTTCCTTTAGGTCCACGGATGAGCTGTACTACTTCGTCAATTCGCCAGCCTACCACATCTACAAATTCTTTTTTGTCGCCTTGAGCTACGGCAATTACCTTATCATTGGGGTGTAAACCTTTGCTCTTGAAAGCTGGCCCACCAGGACGAATCTCTCTGATAATGGTATAATCGTTTTCGGTACCCAACAAAGCCCCAATACCTTCCAAAGACTTGCTCATGCGAATCTTGAAATTATCAGAAGAAATGGGCGAAAAGTAATTAGTGTGGGGGTCATACGTTTCCGAAAGCGCATTCATATACGTTTGGAACACGTCCTCAGAGGTATACTGGCTAATGTTTTTCTTATAGTTGGCAAAACGTCTTTTCAGGGTTTTTAAAATGTCAGCGTCTTTCTTTTTGGCCAGTTTTAGTCCCAAATACTGGTTCTTTAAAATCTTAAACCAAGTCTTGTCCAAATTCTTCTCAGAAGCACTCCAGGTAGCTTTGTCGCGATCAGTCTGGTAAGTATCGTTTTTAGTAAAGTCAAACCCTTTCTCGATGATTTTGAGGTTTTTGTCGATACGGTTTAGAAAACGCTTACGAAAACGATTGAAAATCACATAAGCTGCATCTACTTTACCATATTTCAGATCATCGTCGAGATAATAACGGTATTGTTTGAAATCGTCAATATCAGATTTTAAGAAATACAATTTGCTATTGTCTAATGACTTAAGGTAAGCATTAAACATCACCGCTGATGTTGAATCATTAAATTTCATTTTGCGGTAATGATACCCAGTAATAATTCGACTGACCCATTGG
>DIYR01000041.1 GCA_002429085.1 Flavobacteriales bacterium UBA6049 | reverse complement strand
AAAGGCACTCTCCACCAAATGTTGAAGAAAAGAATATATTTTCCATTTCACTCATAATATCTGCTCGGCCAACTACTGCAGAGAGCGGCATACCGTTTGCCATAGCCTTACCAAAACAAGCTAGATCAGGTTTGACGCCAAATAATTCTTGTGCGCCACCAAGAGCATATCTGAAGCCAGTGATGACCTCGTCAAACACAACGAGAGCCCCTTTAGAATGTGCAAATTCGGTTAGCTTTTTTAAATAATCATCATCGGGTTCTACAATATTCATTGGTTCTAGAATGATTGCTGCAATTTTGTCTGGATGTTCAGCAAAACAAGCTTCTATCGCACTCATATCATTATAAGGTAGGCGGTGTGTTAATTCGGAAGTAACACTAGGTATCCCTTTGTTCCGTACAGTGGCGCTGATATACCAATCTTGCCAACCGTGATAACCTAAAGCAATAACATGGTCCCGCCCTGTAAAGGCACGAGACAGCCGGATTGCCGCAGCAGTGACGTCCGATCCGTTTTTACCAAACCGTACCATCTCCGCGCATGGGATAATTTCTACCAATTTTTCCGCAAGGGTTACTTCAAGCTCTGTTGCTAGGCTAAACGTTATACCACGATCTAACTGTCGACGAATAGCATTATTCACATCTTCATTACAATAGCCGATGAGCACAGGTAAGAGGCCTGAGACTAAATCCACATATTCATTACCATCAACATCCCAGACATGCCCATTCAAGCCCTTATCTAAATAAAGTGGGGCATGACCAACAGGATATTGGATATAACTTTTTGAAAATGTTTGGCTTCCCAGCGGAATAACTTTTTGGGCACGTTCCAGAAGTTCTGTACTTTTGGTGTATCTAAGGCTTTTAGACATATTTTCTTTCCCCGCTTTTAGCAGATTCTAGTGCTAGGAGAGCTAATTTGAGGTTTTGAATACCCTCATCCATAGTTGATAAACTTCCTCGCGTTCCACCTTTTATCACGGCAATAAAGCTTTCCATCATATCTTCATATGGCTTTGCATTATTAAGATCTTGATCATCAAGCAACACCGTCCAGCTTTCGGTTTCTTTTTCGAATAATCTCACCGTGCAATGTTCAGGCTTTTTTCCCTCAGAGCGCCAAGTTAGTGTCCCTTTGCTGCCTATTAAATCACAACCGCGACGTTTAAATTGTTGCAAATAGTCGAGGTGAATTTCTGTCATTATTTTTTTATCATGAAGCAAATTAATAGAAGCATAATCTTCTACATCTATATCTAAATCACTAATTTTCTCAGCGACGGATTGCACTGCATTCGCCTGACCTAAAAGCCAACATAGATAATCTATCTCATGAATTGCATCCAAAATAACGCCACCACCAGCATCTCGGGAAGCAGCATACAACTTCCGATAATCAGCATTAGGGCGCATGGAAGGTAGATAGTTGCCATAATAAGCACTCGAAAAACGCACCTCTCCAATTTTATCCATATTCTCAGCCAATAGGATCACTGCTGGATGAAAACGCATATTGGAAACCACATAGATCGAACAACCTGCAGCTTTAACTTCTGCTTGAAAAGAATCTAACGTAGAAAGCTCATTAGAAATTGGTTTTTCAATAAGAATATGTTTAGTTGAATAGAGAAATTTTCGAGCAAGCGCTATATGTGAACTATGGGGCGTCGCGACAATGACCCCATCAAAAGATTGACCCTCAAAATTATGATTTGGGTCCAAAAGTTCGATATTGGATACCGATCCAAGTGTTTCATAGTTTTCTGTATTGAGGTCGATTACTTGTGTTGTCGCAAAATTTGAAGCATTTAATGCATGCCTTCTACCGATAGATCCTGCCCCAACGATTAAAATAGTCATTTACTTAATTCTTTTCCAATAACAAGTGCCGTTAGATAATCCAATTTAGTATCTATGTCTATAGATCGTTCCATGGGCATGATATATCCTTTACTATTTGAACTAAAAAAATTCTCATAGTGTAGATATTTATCTACTTTCGCTGCATAAGTACTTCCATTATCCACATAGGCTGTGAGGACTTCATCAGATCTCAAATCCACTTTATCTGGCCATACAGGATTGAGATTACCACCAGGGGAAATAAATTGGGCTTGATGGTGCGGTTGGGTAAATTCTGAAACAGCCATACTGCTATAGCAATCGTCATCCTCCAATAAGGCCATGACTTCATTAATGTCTTCTGCATTTCTCAATGGTGCCGTGGCATAACAAACACAGATATAGTCATATTCCCGGCCTATGTTTTTTTCTTTTTTTAATAAGTCCAAACAGACCTCATCAACAGTCGAAGTATCAAGAGCGAGAGAAACATCCCGGTCGTCCACTATTGCGCCACATGCTTGAGCAATAGCTTTTATTTCAGCGTCTTCTGTTGAAACAACAATTCGGTTAAATCTATTGCTCTCATGTAATGCTTCAATCGTATGTTGCAGCATTGGTTTTCCAAGAAAGTCGATGATATTTTTACCCGGTAATCGCTTAGACCCACCTCGTGCAGGTACAATGGCAATCGCTCTTTTTTCTTTGTTTGACATCACAAGTTCCATCGTTCTATTTTGAAAAATAGCTTAAAAATATAGAACCTATTTTATGATCCTTGCAACCCCTGCATTCAGCATTTCCTGGGCATAGCTATAAACTGTCTCAAATTTAATGTTTTGCTTTTGGGAAATTTCCAAAATGTACAGTCCGTTCCGAATTCCGAAAATAATTTGACACTATTTTCTGAGAGTCTGACTCAAAACTCTATTTTGTCAAACAACGCCTTACGATACTTCTCATTATGATTCTTATGTTTGCTATCATTGCCCATGCTTCAGATAAGGCTATAGATTTATCCCAATCTTTTGCGAACCTTAAGCAGCGGTTGAGCACATGCAAATGTGCGTTCGACAATCCAGCGGAGCGGGATGACTTCAAAGCTTTCAGCTTTGTCAGACCGCTTGACGATCTACACTGTCCATTGCCCCATTTTTTCAAAATTCCGACGTAGCTTTTTGCCTGCATAACCACCATCTGCGAAGATGTGTCGGAGCCATGGATAGCTCAAACGGATTGAATTCAGAACACCAATCGTACCACCCATAAAAATATCGCTGGATCGCCGATGAGGGTGGGAACTCCTTTGGCAGCGGCAAAAAAAGGGCGATTATTTTCCATTCACAATTAATCAGATCATTTGCATAACGCTCTATTGTGCAGCTATATTCAGCACGAGTAATTTCAGTCCAAGCCATTGTGATCTCCAATTCTTTGTGCAAATTGAATTAAATTAAATCACAACTAGGGTCTGGACTCAATTTGCCCAGCATTTGATTGC
>DIYR01000060.1 GCA_002429085.1 Flavobacteriales bacterium UBA6049 | reverse complement strand
TATTCATCTCATTTTTTTTTACTACAACAATTCAAACTTAACAAAAAACAATAATTAATTAACAATATATTTAAAGAAAAAACCTTTACTCTAATAAAATAAAGGCTTCTGCCTTTTCAATAAACCTAAAAGATATATTCTCTAGAATAGTCAAAAGCAAAAAAACCGGTTGACAATATGCCAACCGGTTTCATTTAGATTAACTAGAATCTAGTTATTACTTAACAGTTACACGTTGTGTGTATCTATTACCATCAACAATCACATTGATGAAATAAACACCCGTACTATACTTACCTAAACTCAATTCTGATTGATGACGAGAAGCAATATTATTAATACGCTGTTCTTCCATCAATTGTCCATTAAAGTTAAGTACCTGTATTGTTACCTCATCAGCTTGAACACCTTCGATATTAACCGTTAAACGATCATCCGTTGGATTCGGGTATAATTGAATCATACCTTCAAGAACTACAGAATTAGCACTTAACAAGGCTCCTATCACAATCGTGTCAGATCCAATACATCCTTCTGCTGAAGTAACTTGAACCCATACGGTAGTATCAGATACAACCGTAACTTCAATAGCTTCTGTACTTTCTCCTGTACTCCAAAGATTCGTAGCACTCGGATAACCTGAGTTAAGGTTCATTACAAATCCAGGACCTACTGATGTATCTGCTCCTAAATTAACTACAGGGTTTGCATTTGTAAAGTCAACGTCAGCAGTTGCAACCTTCTCACATCCTACTTGGTCTGTTACAGTTACTGTATAAGAACCTGCCACCAAATCACCAATTGAGTCAGCTGTACTTCCTGTATTCCAACTGTAAGTGTAAGCAGGAGAACCACCAGACACAACAGTTGCTACGCTTCCGTCATCACTACTTTCACATGTTGCATCAATAGCATTTAATTGTAGCGTAATACTGTCATTTTCAGTAATTGTTGCGGAAGCAGTATTACTACAACCATTTGCATCGGTAACAGTAACAGTATAATCTCCAGCAGTTAATCCAGTTATTTCTTCAGATGTTCCACCATTAGACCAGTCATATGTATAAGGTGCTGTACCTCCAGAAATACCTCCAGTTGCTGAAGATTCCCCAGTTGCATCTCCGTAACAGTTAACATCTGTATTCGTTAAAGAGATTACAATAGGCGTTGGCTCTGTAACAACCAATGTATCAGCAGCCGTACAGCCATTCGCATCTGTAATAGTTACAGTATAAGAACCAGCTCCTACGCCAGTCAAAGAAGATGTAGTATCAGCATTATTCCATAGATATGAATAAGGAGCAGTTCCGCCACCAACTGATACTGAAACGCCACCATCTGACAGGCCATTACAGCTAACTGTTGAATCTACCGTACCAGCAATCAATATTGGAACTGGAACTTGGAACGTAAACATCGCTGTATCATTACATGTAAACAACTCTGCTATTGAATTTCCATAAATCTCTAAAGTGTAAGCTCCTGGAGTACTGAAGTCAACTGTTTGTGTAAATGAAACTGTTGCAGTATCAGAAGGAGCTATACTCACTGTAATGGTTTCACAAACTGGTGTTCCTCCATTTACAGTATAACAAACAGGTAAACTTGAAATAGTATCTAACCCTAAGTTGCTCACAAAGAATGTAACAACTTCAGCATTAGAACCAGAACATCCACTTACAGGTGACACTATACTATCTGTACGAATTGCCATATCTGTAAATCCACTATTCTGGATCATGATGTTATCTACTCCAAATCCTTCTTCTGTTACACTACCATCAGAAGAGAAAACAAATCTGAATCGAACAGAATCTTGACCGATCAGCGCTCCTAAGTTATGTGCGGCTGTTCTCCAAGTATCAGCAGTGCCAGAATTGCCATCCCACCAATCGTTACCAGCATCGTTATACCAGTTTAATTCGCCACTTAATGATGTTCCAAGCTTAACATATGTTGCTCCTGAATTTGTTGAGTATTCAACCCATCCTTCATCACAGCAACCTTCTGTTTGGAATATGTGATCAAAGCTTAACATCATAGTATCTGTTACAGTAGTAAAGTCAAAAATTGGAGACTCTACATACGATAACTCATTACTATTATAATTTCCATCAAGATTCGTTACCCATGATGTATTTCCACATCTTGCAGCGCTTGCAATATATGTTCCTAATGGTGCACCTAATTCCCAAGTGCTGTTAGATCCATTTGTTGCCCAACCTCCATCAGACACTTCAAAATCTTGGAAATAAGGGAAACTAGACACTAACATAATTGTAGTTACCGTTTCTTGAATGGTATCATTACAAGGATTATTCTCTCCAGTTAAATTCGTATACACTGTAAAGTCATGATCCTGAATAGCAGATATATCTGCTGTTTGAGTAAATGAAACCGTATCTAAACCAAATGGAGGAATACTTACTGTAAATGTTTCACATACAGGTGAAGCTGTTCCAAGAACATAACACACTTCAACTGAAGTAACTGTATCTGAACCGTAGTTAGCAACTGAAACAGAAACCGTTTGGTTAGCTGTAAACGCATTAGAACCAGAAGGAGAAACTAAACCTGCAGCGGCAGCATCGTTATATGTTTCGTAAATAGCTACATTATCTACTCCAAATCCTTCTCTAACAGCACTACCATCAGAGTCGAACGCAAATCTGATTCTTACTGATGATTCACCTGCTAAACCAGTTAATTCGTGAGCGGCCAATCTCCAAACACCTGCAGCGCCTGAGTTACCATCCCACCAATCGTTTCCTGCATCATTATACCAGTTTATTAGACCAGATGTTGATGTTCCAAGTTTAGTCCATGTTGCACCTCCATCAGTTGAGTATTCTACCCAACCTTCATCACAACAACTTTCAGTTTCATAAATGTGATCAAACCTCAAGTATGGATCTGTAGTAAGTCCAGAGAAATCAAACAATGGAGATGTAATATACGAGCTTTCATTGTTATTGTAATCACCATCTAAGTTTGTTACCCAAGCATTTACACCACATCCTGCTGATTGAGGAATTACTGTTCCAGCTGGTACTCCATATTCCCAAGAACTGTTATTACCACTGGCAACCCAACCACCATCAGATGTTTCGAAATCTTCAATATATGGGTATACAGCTAAACCACTTGCTACTGTAATCACTTCTGATGAAGTTGTGTCATTACATACATCAGCATCTCCTGCTAGATTTGTGTATACCACAATATCGTGTGTATCGATTGCTGAAATATCAATTGTTTGCGTAAAGCTTACGGTATCAAGTTCAAATGGAAGAGCATTTACTGTAAATGTTTCACATACTGGTGTACCGTTGTTTATCACATAACATAATTGAACTGAAGTAATCGTATCAGTACCTATATTTAAGAAACTTGCTGTAAGAGTTTCTGTAGCACCAAATGCCTGACTTCCAGAAGGAGCTATTATCTCAGATGCCAATACATCTGTTAAGCTCTCAAAGATAAATACGTTATCTACTCCAAAGCCTTCTCTTGTAACACTTCCATCTGTGCTTATTGCAAAACGAATTCTAACTGCTGCTTCACCAGCTAAGCCAGTTAACTCATGCATTGCTAATCTCCAATCACCTGTTCCACCAGAAGAACCATCCCACCAATCGTTTCCTGCATCATTGTACCAATTTGCAATTCCCGAGGTAGACGTTCCAAGTTTAGTCCATGTTGCACCTCCATCAGTTGAGTATTCTACCCAACCTTCATCACAACAACCCTCTGTTTCGTAGATATGATCAAATCTTAATATTGGATCAGATGTTAATGCAGAGAAATCAAACAACGGTGAAGTGATAAATGATTGCTCACTACTATTGTAACTACCATCTAAATTAGTTACCCATGCATTCACTCCACATCCTGCTGATTGAGGAATTAACGTTCCTGCAGGTACACCATATTCCCAAGAATTGTTGTTACCACTAGCGACCCAGCCACCATCAGATGTTTCGAAATCTTCAACATATGGGAATGTAGACAATCCATTTGCTACGGTAATAACCTGAGAAGCAATTGTGTCGTTACACACAAAATCATCTCCAGTTAGATTTGTATACACCACAATATCATGTGTATCAATAGCTGATATATCCATTGTTTGTGTAAAACTCACGGTATCTATTCCTAGTGGAGCAACGTTTACCGTAAACGTTTCACAAACTGGTGTACCATTGTTTAATACATAACACAATTCAACTGAAGTTACAGCAGTAGTTCCAATATTTTGGAAGCTTGCAGTAACTGTTTCTGTAGCACCAAACGGCTGACTACCTGAAGGAGCAATGATCTCAGATGCAAATACATCATCTAAGTTTTCGAAAACAAAGATGTTATCCACCCCAAATCCTTCTCTTGTAACACTTCCATCAGTGCTTATCGCAAAACGAATTCTTACAGAGTCTTCTCCTGCTAAACCTGTTAGTTGATGAGCTGCAATTCTCCAACCTGCTGGCGATCCAGATGTACCATCCCACCAATCGTTTCCTGCATCATTGTACCAATTTGCAATTCCTGTTGCAGATGATCCTAGTTTAGTCCAGTTGTTTCCTCCATCAGTTGAGTATTCTACCCAACCTTCATCACAACAACTCTCCGTTTCGTAGATATGATCAAAGCGTAAAATTGGATCAGTCGTCATAGACGTGAAATCCATCATTGGAGAAGTAATAAATGAGTTCTCACTACTATTATAACTTCCATCTAGGTTAGTAACCCAAGCATTCACTCCACAATCGCTAGCTCCAGAAATCACAGTGCCTGATGGCATACCATGCTCCCATGAACTATTAGATCCAGAAGATGCCCAATACCCATCATTTGTTTCGAAATCTTCGAAATACGGGAATGTAGAAATGTATGGGATTGTACTTCCTTGTGTTGAAGCTGTATCATTACAATTAAAACTGTCTCCAGTTAAATTGGTGTATACAACAATTCCAAACGCTCCAAGTGCAGAAACATCAGCAGTTTGAGTGAAACTAACTGTATCTAGCTGAGTTGGTAAAACATTTACTGTAAAGGTTTCGCAAACCGGTGTACCATTATTTAACACATAGCACAATTGAATTGATGTGATTGTATCAGTACCGAAATTCTGAAAGCTTGCAGTAACAGTTTCTGTAGCAGTAAAAGAACTGCTTCCTGATGGAGCAATAACTTGACTTGCAGTTGCATCATTCAGACTCTCGAAGATTAGGATATTGTCTATCCCAAAGCCATCTTCAGTAGCACTTCCATCAGAATCAAATACAAATCTAATTCTGATCGAATCTTGTCCTGCTAAACCTGTTAATTGATGAGCTGCAGTTCTCCATTCTCCAGATGCACCAGAAGAACCGTCCCACCAATCGTTTCCTGAATCATTATACCAGTTGGCGATTCCGGAAGATGATGTACCTAATTTGTTCCAGGTAGTTCCATTGTCATCTGAATACTCTACCCAACCTTCATCACAACAGCCTTCTGTTTCGTAAATGTGATCAAAGCGCAAGAATGGATCACTAGTCATAGATGAAAAATCCATCATTGGCGAAGTGACATTAGATTGTTCACTATTGTTGTAATTGCCATCTAAATTTGTAACCCAAGCATTGACCCCGCAAGGTCCTGCCTGATTAATAAATGTTCCTGAAGGAGAACCATGCTCCCAAGAATTGTTCGTTCCAGACGAAGTCCAGCCTCCATCACTGGCTTCAAAGTCCTCAATGTAGGGGAACGTTGTTACCTGTGCCGATAGCCCTAAGGCACAAGTAAGGAATGAAACTAAAACGGAAATTTTTCTCATAGAATAAGTTTTGCGATAAGTTAATAACTAAGCGTTCTAAAGTACAAAAACCTCGAATCGCTCGTCAAAAAAAGACGATTATTCGCAGATTAATTTCCCAACAGAACGACTCAACCAAACAAGTAAAACCCTAAAAATCAAACAAATACATATAGATACATAAAAATACAGGATCCGAATTTCATCGTATTTGTAACCTACATGACATTCACTTTTCAGATGAAATAAACCAGACCCTTATTAAGAATCTTTTTAAGCTATCTCACTAAGTCTTTAAACTACAGTTAAGTGTGATTAATATCACATAGACCTGATGTATATCATATATAGAGAATTTAAGTCACTCTAACTTCGAACATAGAAATTCTCTTACCATGAAAAATTTAGTGATATACTCTTCTGTAGCATTTCTCTCTATTGCAGGCTTTGGAGAACTTTATGCACAAGATAATTTTACCCTTGGAGCACAATACAAACCAAGATTTGAGTTGCGGAATGGTTTTAAACGACCTATTCTAGAAGATCAAGATCCAGCCTATTTTGTGGAACAAAGGGCACGTTTATGGGCTGATTACAAAAGTGAAAAATTTGCCATCCACATCAATGTACAGGATGTACGTATGTGGGGTGCTACAGATCAGATTTATAAATCGGATGGAACCCAAAATGGGTCGCTAACAAACGTGTATGAAGCCTATGGTATCTATAACTTCAGTAAAAAGTTTAGTGGAAAAATTGGTCGTCAAGAATTAGATTATGACAACGCACGATTTTTAGGAAACCTAGACTGGGCTATGCAAGGAAGAAGTCATGACGCCCTACTTTTTCGCTACAAGACAAAAGATTTAGATGTACATATTGGTGGAGCATTAAACCAATTGCAGAAAGAACCTACTTACTTAACTGCTGCTGCATACGATGTTAACAACTACAAAAACATGCAATTCTTATGGTTGCATAAAGATTGGGATAAGTTCAACGCATCTTTCCTATTCCACAATGATGGGCGTGAGTTAGTAAACGATGATGGACAATTTACTGGTGTTGAATATCACCGTCAAACTGTTGGTTTAATTCCTAAGTATTCAGTTAAGAAATTTGCCATGGATGGTGAATTCTACTATCAAATGGGAAGTAGCCCCACCGGAAGAGATGTGTCTGCATATTTCTTAGCCCTGCATGCCACTTTAAAAACAAAATTTGCTCCAATTACTCTAGGTGCTGAATACGCTTCTGGTACTGAATATGACGAAGCAGAAAATGATAATTCATGGGCTCCTCTTTATGGAACTAATCACAAGTTCTATGGATACATGGACTATTTCTATGTCGGCAACGCCCACAGTCAGTTTGGAAACAATGCGGGGTTAATTGACTTCCACTTAAAATCTAAGCTTACCTTTAAGGAAAAGAACAACTTAATGGTTGCAATTCATCATTTTATGAGTCCAGTTGATGTGATTGATAGAACTAACAATGAAGCTTTGGATGCTAGTCTTGGAACTGAAGTAGATCTTACTTATTCAAGAAAGCTAACCAAAGGTGTTTCAGCATTTGCTGGCTACTCACACATGTTTGCTACTGAGAGCCTAGAAGAGTTGAAATTAAATGATGCAGAATTAATTGCGGGGTCAAGTGATTTCCAAGGATGGTTCTGGTTAGGAATGAACTTTTCTGCTGAGTTATTTAACAAATCCAAGAAGTAGTCATGCGTATTCTTCGAGCATTAATTCCGCCAAAAAAATGGCAGTTAGCTGTGATAGTGCTTTTAGGCATTATTGCTGGGCTCGGAATGTTTATTATGCGCGAATCTAATGCCGTGAGTTATTTAGGAGATGATCCTAAAACATGTGTCAATTGCCATGTAATGACAACTCAATACACAACTTGGCAAAATAGCAGCCATAGCAATGTTGCCAGTTGCAACGATTGCCATGTGCCTCATGATAATTTCGTAAAGAAATACGCTTTTAAGGCTAAAGATGGTTTGTATCACGCAACCATTTTTACCATGCGCGCTGAGCCAGAAGTAATTACCATGCACAAACCGGGGCAAGAAGTGGTACAGCAAAACTGTATTCGTTGCCATAGTCCGCAAGTAACCGATGCAAAAACAAGTTCTTGGATAGAAGGACACTATGGAAACAGAACAGATCGTACATGTTGGGATTGTCACCGTGAAGTTCCTCATGGTAGAGTAAGAAGCTTATCAACCGTAAACGTATCACTAGATAAACCTAGCGAAAAAGAAGCTAAAGAAGCCATTGTTCCCGAATGGATTAAAAATCAAATGAATCAAGAAAAACCCGAATAGATCATGTCATCAAAAACTAAAAATTGGTTGTTGTTTGCCTTAACTGGGGTAGCCGTTTTTTTACTCGGTTTGCTGGCATCAAACATCACTAATAGAAAGGCTGAAGGAAAATTTGCCTACATGCCTAAAATTGAAATTGATCAGAATGAATCTGACAATGCAGTATGGGGCGAGTACTTCCCACGTGAATATCAAAGTTCATTAAAAACTAAAGACACCACTTTTGCTAGTTACAACAGTAAAGACGGGTATAAGGACATGTTGGAAGAATCTCCTCGCTTAGTTGTGTTATGGGCGGGCTATGGTTTTGCCAAAGATTACAATGCTCCTTTAGGACATGAGTTTGCAGTAGAAGACATTCAAAATACCTTAAGAACAGGTGCACCAATGGAAAAAGGAGATGGGCCTATGCCAGCAACATGTTGGACTTGTAAAAGTCCAGATGTACCTCGTTTGATGAACGAAATGGGAATCTCCGAATTTTACAAAGCAAAGTGGGGAGATTTAGGACATGAGGTTACAAATTCTGTTGGATGTGCTGATTGCCATAACTCAGAAACAATGGCTTTACGCATTTCAAGACCAGCTCTTATTGAAGCGTATGAAGCAATGGGAGAAGATATTTCACAGGCATCTCATCAAGAAATGCGTTCTTTAGTATGTGCACAGTGTCACGTAGAATATTACTTCAACAAAAACACCCCTGGTAAAGAAGGAGTACCATATTTAACTTTTCCTTGGAAAGATGGAATGAGTGTTGAAGCTATGGAAGCTTACTATGATGCTATTGGATTTGCAGATTGGACTCATGCTATTAGTAAAGCTCCTATGTTAAAAGCGCAGCATCCTGGATATGAGATTTTCAAGACAAGCGTTCACGCAAAACGTGGTGTTTCTTGTGCTGATTGCCATATGCCCTATAAAACAGAAGGTGGACAGAAATTTACAGATCACCACATTCAGTCTCCATTGGCCAACCCTGCTAACTCTTGTCAAGTGTGTCACAGAGAAGAAACTGCAGATTTGGTTTCTGATGTGTACGAAAGACAAATCAAGGTAAAGGAGCAAGCCATTGAATTGGAGAAAATATTGGTTCGTGCACACGTAGAAGCTGGCAAAGCTTGGGAACTTGGAGCAACTGAAGAACAGATGAAAGATATTTTGCAAGACATAAGACACGCGCAATGGCGTTGGGACTATGCCGTTGCGTCTCATGGTGGGTCTTTCCATAACCCTCTTGAGACTAGCCGTGTGATTACTTCTGGAACAAGAGTTGGGCAAGAAGCTCGCTTGAAACTAGCAAAACTGCTTTACGACCTAGGCCATACTGAACCTGTGCCATATCCAGCAATCGACACCAAAGAAATGGCTCAAGCCTATATTGGGTTAGATGCTAAGAAGATGCAAGCAGACAAAGAAAAATTCAAAGAAGACATTGTTCCTACTTGGATGAAAAACAAGGGAACTGAGAATTAGGATTCATACAAATTGAGGCAGGGAGATTATCAGCTAGTCTCCCTGCTTTTTTAGTTTTAGAAATGAAGGGCATCAACAGTTTGATTTCGATCATTGCATCGAGCAAAGCCACACTTGTATTACTACTACTTTTCGCCTTTGCTTGTGGATGGGGCACATTCTTAGAAAACGATTACGGAACACCAGCTGCTAGGGCGTTTATTTACGAGGCTTGGTGGTTTGAAGTAATTATGGGATTACTGGCTTTGAATTTTGTTGCCAACATCAACAAATACAAACTATTAAATAAAGAAAAACTAGCCATCTTCTTATTTCACCTTGGTTTTATAGTCATCATTGCTGGTGCTTTTATTAGTCGGTACACAGGCTTTGAAGGCATGTTTGATGTACGAGAAGGACATGCCAAAAACTACATGCTCACCAACGAAACTTTCATCAATGCTTACAGCCAAAACGATACTCAATCAATCCAAATTAAGCCAACTGCTTTAACTATTCCTGATGTTTCGTTCGATTTAGATGGAGTTAATGGAGATCTACATATTCAAACAACAGATTTTGTAGCTCATGCTGAAGAAAAACTAATAGACGGAAACGACTTTATTATTCAAATAGTAATTGCTGAAAGCGGCCAACGGAAAGACTATCACTTACACCAAGGTAGTTCCATCAAAATCCATTCTACTTCTATTGGATTTGATTCTCCAGAACCAGTAAACATTCAAATTTCTGCACAAAACGATGAGTTACTGATGGTTGCTGACCAACACCTTGAGTTCCTAGAAATGGCAACACAAGCTGCATCTTCTATTCCTAAAGATTCTACAACATCTCTTAAAATGGCCACTCTTTATCAATACAACGAAACCAGCTTTGTTGTGAAAGGAGCTTTTCCAAACTCGCAATTGGTATATGCCTCCTCAACTGATAAGAAGAAACAAAAAATGCTTCCTGGTAAGTTGTCTTTAACCACTACTTACAAGGGAAATTCTAAGAACCTAGTACTCGATTATTTCAGTGGTTCAACTAGCTCTCAAAAAGTAAGTTTTGGTGATGAAGATTTCATTCTAACAGTTGGACCTAATAAGCGAAACTTAGGCTTCTCTATTTACCTCAAAGATTTTGAGTTGATACGCTATCCAGGCTCCTCTAGCCCAAGCTCCTACTCTAGTTACATAGAAGTAAGAGATGGTGATAACAGCTTCCCTTATCACATCTTTATGAACAACGTGCTCGACTACAAGGGCTATCGTTTTTTTCAAGCATCTTATGATAACGATGAGCTTGGAACAGTACTTTCTGTAAACCACGACTGGTGGGGAACTTGGACAACCTATTTGGGTTACTTCTTAATGAGTCTAGGAATGATTTGGACGCTGTTCGCACCAACATCTAGATTCAAATTATTGAATACCAGATTGACTCAAATCCACAAAAAGAAAGCAGCTTTATCTATCTCCATTCTACTTGCCGCGTTCACATCTTTCGCTAATCAATCTGATGTAGAAAAATTGGGAGGCATCTACCCTAAGGAAGTACTCAAGGACTTTGGTGCATTGCTCGTTCAAGATATGGATGGCAGGATAAAACCTGTTAACACGTTAGCTTCTGAGCTAACAAGAAAACTAACTGGAAAAACCTCTTTCCACTTAAACTACGACTCTGAAAAAGTAAGCCTTAACGCTAATCAGTTTTTCGTAGCCATTCATACTCGCCCAACATTCTGGGCACAGGCTCCAATTATTAAGATCGATGAAGAAAAAGGTGCTCATATTCTAACACAACTAGGTAAAGAATCTACGCAACACATCTCTTTACGAGATTTCTTTGGTGATGATGCCAGTTATTTGTTACAAAACTTGGTAACTGAGGCGCACAATACCCTTCCAGCTAATCGTACCAAGCAGATGGAAGAAGTAATTAAAGTAGATGAACGCTTCAATATCTTGTATCAAGTGTTGGTTGACTCATACATCAAAGTGTTTCCTAAACCAAACGACCCCGACAACAAATGGTACTCTGATAAAGATTTATTGATTGGATTCGATTCTCAAGATTCTCTATTCGTAAAAGGAATTCTGAGTCAATTTTACTTATCCTGTGATTCTAGCTTGGTGAGCAATAATTGGGACCAACCAAAAGAGTTTATCAGTTACATATCTGTCTTCCAACAGCACTTTGGAGCCGATGTTATCCAAAGCGATAACCGGGTTAAAGCCGAACTGCTCTACAATAAAATGAACCTGTACACTCACCTCTTTTACAGTTATTGGATGGCTGGATTGATACTATTGGTTTTAGCAATTACCAGCTTGTTCTTTCAGAATCGTTTTACCTCCCTTACCTCCACATTCATAACTGGTTTTGTTGGATTGTTATTCGCACTCCACACCGCCAATATGATTTTACGATGGTATGCAGGGGATTACCCACCATGGAGCAATGGATACGAAATGATCATTTTAGTGGCCTGGGCTACCGTATTATTTGGGTTGCTTTTTACTAAACGTACACAATTCGTATTGCCTCTGGCCTCTTTGTTTGCAGGAACCTTGCTGTTTGTTGCATTCTTAGACTGGCTCAACCCAGAGATTACGAACCTGGTACCCGTATTAAAATCGTACTGGTTAAAAATTCACGTAGCCGTAATTGTAGGTAGTTATGCCCCTTTGGCACTTTCTGCCCTACTTGGATTAACTGCATTATGGATCAATATTTTCAATAAAGGAAATAACCAACGAATTACTTTCTCATTAAAAGAGTTGACCATCCTTAACGAAATCAGCATGACAATTGGCTTGTTTATGCTAGCCATTGGAACCTTTTTAGGTGGTGTTTGGGCCAACGAAAGCTGGGGGCGCTATTGGGGCTGGGACCCGAAAGAGACCTGGGCTTTGGTATCTATTTTAGTATATGCTGTTGTCATACATATTCGTTTAGTACCTGCCATTCGCAACCAGAGCTATTGGTTCAATGCATCAAGCGTAGTGGCATTTTTCAGCATCATTATGACATCGTTTGGAGTAAATTACTACCTCAGTGGATTACATTCCTATGCGCAAGGAGATCCACTACCTATACCAGTGTGGGTATACGTACTCGTAGCATTTGTTTTTGTGAGTGTAGTCTTGGGGTATACAAGGTTGAACAAGAAAGTTTGAGTGTATCAACAATAGCCGTTGGTGAAGCACTACTACTAAAACATTCTTTTCTAAACCAATTAACTCCACTATCTAGTTTATCTACTTTTACCCACTATGGAGCAGTTTTTCCAAGACTATGTTTTAGAGACAATCAACGCTCAATCGATTACAAAAACGGAGCAGATTCAAAGTTTATGGAGTGGTTATGGTGAAATTCTCCGCCTTACTCTTAAAGGGTCTACTATCGATACGATTGTTGTAAAGTGGATGAACGGAATGAGTAATTCTTCTCACCCGAGAGGCTGGAATAATGATATTGGGCATCAACGAAAAATAAGATCTTATCAAATAGAAAACGAATGGTATCAACACTTTGCACAGCGCAGTAATGCCAGATTGCCGCATTGTTACGGATATACTGAAAAAAACGGGAAGTCTTTACTCATGTTAGAGGATCTTGATGCAGCTGGGTATCCTCTTAGGCTTTCACAAATTAATTTGATACAATTAAAAAACTGCATTGATTGGCTCGCTCAATTTCATGCAGATTTTATGGGTGTAGAACCTAATGGATTATGGAAAACGGGGACGTATTGGCACCTAGCAACTCGACCTGAAGAATTGGATGCAACGACAGATCTTTCCTTAAAAAATGCTGCTCATTCAATTGATGAAAAATTAAGTTCTGCTTCGTTTCAGACCTTAGTTCATGGTGATGCTAAACTGGCAAACTTCTGTTTTGGTAATAAAGGTGAAGTTGCTGGTTTAGACTTTCAATATGTAGGTGGCGGTTGTGGTATGAAAGACCTGGCTTATTTCGTAGGGAGTTGTTTGAGCGAAGAATTGTGCGAAGCATATGAAGAACTCATTTTAGATCACTATTTTGAGAGACTTCAGGATGCTATGGGGAAAAACACTGCTGCTATTGAAGCCGAATGGCGTCCGCTCTACCGAGTGGCATGGGCAGATTTTCATCGTTTCTTAAAAGGATGGAGTCCTAATCATTGGAAAATCAATAGCTACAGCGAACGCATTACCAAAGAGGTTATCCTAAACCTAACTGGCAATCAAGCGTATTCAAAATTCTCCTCATAATACCGATCACCGTCTGATTTCCGCCTTATTCCAACTCCAAAGACCATAGATTAAAACCAAAGAAAAAATAAGCGCTAACTGCCTTTGCACACAGAGTACTTGCATATTCGGCAATCCCATTCTAAGCAGAATATTTCCATAGCCAAACAAGAGTATAGAAACCAAATGCCAAGAGGCTTTTATAGTGGCAATTTGCCATGATCTAGCACCGAATTCTTGTGCCATAGGTCTCAGCACTTTTAATTCTCCTATTACTGAATAGACTATGCTCAACAGCATCAAAACACTTCCTGCAATCAAGTATAAATAGCTCATTGTGTAAACGATATTGTAAGAAGGGACACCATTTCGCGGTGTCCCTTTCACTCTAAAAGATGTATTAGAATCTTTGAATAAAATCTTCTGCAGTAATTATCTCTGATGTATGCAGTGGCAATGTTTTAAAAGAGGCATCTAACAGCTCTAAACTAGTTGAACCAACTGCATCGGAAATGACAACTGTAGCATAGCCATTCTCAGCCGCATCTCTTACATGAGATTGAATACAGCCTTCTGCCAACATTCCAGCAATGTAAATAGTATCAGCTCCAATTTTCTTTAATTCTCCTTGAATGGATTTTGCCCAGAAAGAAGAAAATCCTTGACGATAAGGAAGTACAGTCTCCCCTTCTCTTGGTAACGCTTCAGGAATAAACTCGATTCCAGGTGAATTCATTTCCAATAGTTTGTTTTCAACTATTACTCCTTGAATTGGGTTTAGCGGACTAAATCCTTTCATTTTTTCATAGTCAAATCCAACTGGTGAGTGAATCACGGGGATATTCATCTCGCGAGCTTGAGCAAGTATCTTTACTAGGTTTTGTCTCACCTTGTTTTGCGCTTCAGAAGCTTCTGTAAATCCCCAAGCTTTGCCATTTTCAGAGAGCAAGTCTACCTGAGCAGATGTTATTAATAACACTTTATTACTTCTTACTTTTTTGGATGATTGAGCACATGAGCTCAGTGTAAATGTTAACGCAATTAATACAACGAATATATTTTTCATGACTTTTCGGTTTTATAGATTCTAGTTAAAAGAGTTATGTAAACTGGGGTTAAAAGTTTTCGGTAGTTACTAATTCAGCCGCATGAAGAGCTATAGATTTGAATGAAGCATCTAGCAACTCTAAACTGGTTGAGCCTACTGCATCCTTCACTACTTTAACAGCATATCCATTTTCTACTCCATCTCTCACATGAGATTCTATGCAGCCTTCAGCAAGCATTCCAGCAATGTAAATGGTGTCAGCTTCTAGTTTTTCAAGTTCTTCTTGAATAGATTTTGCCCAAAACGATGAAAACCCTTGTCGGTACGGAAGAATAATGTCTCCTCTTTGAGGTAACGCCTCTGCTATAAAATCACATCCTTGTGTATTGATCTCTAGCAGTCTATTCTCAACTATTACTTGCTGAATTGGATTCAACGGGCTGTAGCCCTTCATCAACTCATAGTTGAATCCAACAGGAGAATGAATAATTGGAATTTTCTTTTCTCTTGCTGTTTGGAGTAAACGAGTAAGATGGTTTCTAACAAGATTTTTTTCTTCTGTAGGCTGGGTTAGCCCCCAAGCTTTTCCTGACTCAGCCAATAGATCTACCTGAGCAGAAGTAATTAGTAATACACTTTTGTTTTGCATGACATTTTATTTTGAAATTATCATGCTACAAAGCTCGGAGCAGGTAAATGCCTAGAACGGTATCATTTGATACAATGCCGAAAATAAATTAGAACAACTCTATTGCGCTACGATGCAGTTTTAACTTTCCATCCATCTCGAACTGCTTTAAAATGCGGGAAACAACTACCCGGGTAGTTCCTAGTTCGTTGGCTAAACTTTGATGAGAAATACGAATAAAGCTTGATGCTTCTTTCTCTTTTCTAAAGTTTAGATACTCTAGTATTCTATTGTCTATATGCTCAAATGCAACGCTCTCGAAAGTATTCAGTAGCTCATCGTACCTATTACGAAAGGTTTTAATGACATACTCATTCCAAGAAGCATATTTCTTTTGCCACTGTGTAATAAATTGAGTAGGTATTGATACAATGGTTGTATCCTCTGCGGCAACCGCTTTGGATGGGCTTTGGTTATTAAAAAAACAGGCTGAGAGCGACATCATACACGTTTGACCTGCATCTACATAGTACAACAAAATTTCTCTTTCTTCACTAGATTGAAACACCCTAATTGATCCTTCTAGTACAATGGGGAGCACCTTTACAAACTGCCCTTCTCGAACTACTACATCTCCTTTTTGAAACTCAAGAATTTTGCAGTTTTCTGCTAGTTCTTCTTTCAGCTCTTGCTCTCGAAGAAATTCTAACGATTCTAAGGCCTGTTGAATTGTTTTCATCTGATATAGGTTTCAATCATGTACACTCACTCTAACACAATGACTTGGATAGGATGAACAATTTTAGGAATTAATTGCATCTCATCAACTAAGACCAAAACCTCTTTTACTCTATTGTTGACTCAACTAAAACTGATTATGATTTTTACTACGGAGGAAAAATACGGTGGAAAAAACACCCATAAATAGAAAAAGCCCTTCGTTTGAAGAGCTTTTTTGCGGTCCGGACGAGACTCGAACTCGCGACCCCATGCGTGACAGGCATGTATTCTAACCAACTGAACTACCGGACCAACTTTATAAAGAACAACCGTTTTTCTCAAACGGG
>DIYR01000017.1 GCA_002429085.1 Flavobacteriales bacterium UBA6049 | reverse complement strand
AGCATCACTTAAATCTTTAAAGATCTTAAGTTTTAAATCTACGTTTTCCGTTGCTGCTTCAACTACTAAATCAACGCCAACAACACCTTCATTTATCGAAGTAAAAGTGGTAATGTTACCTAAGGTCGCTGCTTTATCAGCCTCAGAGATTTTCTCTTTTTTGATCATACGATCTAAGTTCTTGCCAATAGTTGCAATACCTCTGTCTAATGAATCTTGAGAAATGTCGATCAACGAAACAGCATATCCAGTTTGTGCAAAAACATGAGCAATACCATTTCCCATGGTTCCAGCTCCAATAACAGCTACTTTATTCATACAATTAGAATTATATGGTTTTAATTCAATTTCAAATCTTGGTGAGCAAATGTAATCACTCAGAAATGTTTTTACATTTGGATTGATGAGACTCTTACTTAAAATTTTAGTATCAAGTTTGGCCGTTATGCTATCAGCATGGTTGTTGCCAGGTGTAGATGTAGATGATTATTTCACGGCAATTACGGTAGCAATTGTGCTAGGGTTGTTGAATGTATTCCTGAAACCGCTATTGGTGTTATTAACTATTCCAATAACAATAGTCACATTTGGCTTATTCCTATTAGTCATTAATGCGCTTATCATTTTAATGGTAGACGACTTTGTAGGTGGATTTACGGTGAACGGTTTTTGGTGGGCGTTGTTGTTTAGTTTAGTGCTTAGCTTTGTTTCCAGTGTTATGGAAGGATTAGGTGAGCAAGGAAATGAAACAACGCGATAAAACTTCATGCTTAAAATAGCATACGCTACAATTTACAAACACCCACTACCAGACAATCACAAGTTCCCAATGGATAAGTATGAATTGCTTCCAGAGCAATTACTTTATGAAGGAACAGTTGACTACTCTAATTTCTTTGAGCCTAAGCTATTAGCCGAAGACAAAATAATACGAACGCATGATAGCGATTATTGGCATCGCCTATCAAATTTGTTATTGACCCCAAAAGAACAACGTAAGACGGGATTTCCACATTCTGCTCAACTAATAGAGCGAGAACGTATCATCATGCAGGGAACGGCAGATGCGGTAGATTTTGCAATGAAACATGGAGTATCCATGAATATTGCTGGAGGTACGCACCATGCTTATACAAATAAAGGCGAAGGATTTTGCTTGTTGAATGATATTGCCATTGGAGCGCATCATGCAATAGATCAATTTGGAATGCAGCAGGTATTGGTGGTAGATTTAGATGTGCATCAAGGCAACGGAACAGCAGAAATATTTCAAGAAGACGATCGGGTATTTACGTTCAGTATGCACGGTGCATCAAACTATCCTTTACGCAAAGAGTCCAGTGATTTGGATATTGGATTACCAGATGGAATAGAGGATGCAGATTATTTGAAGATATTGGATTTCAATTTGAAGAGATTGATTGACAAAATAGAGCCACAAATAGTCTTCTTTCAAGCAGGAGTAGATGTGCTAGCTTCTGATAAGTTAGGAAAGTTGGGATTAACAATTAATGGGTGTAAACAAAGAGATAAACTAGTATTAGAAACTTGTTTAACCAACAAAATCCCTGTAGTCGTTAATATGGGCGGTGGATATTCTGTTGATATTAAGGTAATTGTTGAAGCACATGCAAACACGTATAGGTTGGCTCAATATCTGTTTTTTTAGTAATTGTTCATCTCAAGTTAACATAGCACTAATAAGCAGTTTAACTGATCGAACAACCTTCGTGGCAACATATAACACTTTTGCTATGAAAAAACTTTACACGCTAACTGTAGGAGCTTTGCTAAGCTTAGCTACGGTTGCACAAGTTTCATTAGATCATGTTTCTACGTATCGCACGGGAGTGTTCGATGACGGTGCGGCAGAGATTGTTTCTTATGATTCGGCTTCTCAAAAATTGGTTTTTACCAACGCAAGCACAAACGAAATCGAATTTTTAGATTTCTCAGATCCAACTAACCTATCTTCTATCGAAACAGTAGATCTTTCTGCATACGGTGGTGGAGTAAATAGTGTTGCTGTTTATAATGGGGTAGTTGCAGTAGCAGTTGAAGCAGATGTTAAGCAAGACAATGGTGCTGTAGTTTTCTTCACTATGAACGGAGATTTTATAAGCCAGGTAACCGTAGGAGCTTTGCCAGATATGGTAACTTTTTCTCCTGATGGAAACTTAGTAATTACAGCAAACGAGGGAGAGCCAAGTAGCGATTATCTAGTAGATCCAGAAGGAACAGTGAGTATTATTGATGTTTCAGGTGGTTTTACAGGTTTGTCTCAAGCAGATGTTACAACGTTAGGGTTTGATGGAGTAACAATTCCTGCCGATGTTAGAATTTTCGGTCCAGATGAACTAGTTGCTTTTGAAGATGATTTCCAAGATGAGGATACCATCCAGTTTGATACCAACTTTAATAACTGGTCAGTGTATAACCTGCAAGGAAGCTCAAGGACTTGGGGTGAATATGCGTTATCTTCAGCTCCTGATCAGTTGTATGCTCGTATTTCAGGTTTTGATAATGGATGTCAAACGCAAGAAGATTTCTTCGTGTCTAACAACTTTAGTCTACAAAACTTTGATGATGCAGTATTGAACTTTTCTTCAGGATATAACTTTGGAGGAAACTTCCCAGAATTATTAGTTTCTACAAACTATACAGAAGGTGGAGATGTACTTGCCGCAACATGGGATACAATAACTTCATCAGTAACTTGGCCATCTGTTGATGGTTACACATGGCAACAATCAGGTGATATTGATTTATCTGCATATGTAGGAAACTCTTCAGTAAGTATTGCATTTCTATACACAGCAAATACAGATAGCTGTCGCACAATTCAGTTAGATAGTATTCAAGTAACTGGTAGTGTAGATCTAAAGGCCGAAACGAACCTTGAGCCAGAATACGTAACTGTTTCTGACGATAGCAAAACTGCTTACGTTGTTCTTCAAGAAAACAACGGTTTAGCAATTATTGACCTTGAAGCTAAAACGATCAGTTCAATAGTAGGCCTTGGATTTAAAGATCACAGTTTAGCAGGTAATGGCCTTGATCCATCAAATAGAGATGATACAATACACATCAGAAATTACAATGTAAAAGGAATGTACCAACCAGATGCCATTGCTTATTATATGGTAAACGGACAAGGTTATGTTGTTTCTGCGAATGAAGGTGATTCTCGCGACTATGACGCGTATTCAGAAGAAGAGCGTGTGAAAGATCTAGATTTAGATCCTGCAGCTTATCCAGATGCAGCTACTATTCAAGAGAACGAAGAATTGGGAAGATTAAAAACAACCATTGCAAACGGTGATACGGATGGCGATGATTTATTCGAAGAAATCTACTCTTATGGAGCACGTTCATTTAGTATTTGGAATGGTACAAGTGGAGATTTAGTTTGGGATAGTGGCGATGAGTTTGAGCAAAAAACGGCTGAAGCTTATCCAGATGACTTTAACTCAAACAATGATGAGAACGATAGTTTTGAGAATCGTTCAGATGATAAAGGGCCTGAGCCAGAAGCAGTTGAAATTATCAGAAACTTCAACAATGCATTCGCACTAGTAGGTTTAGAAAGAATGGGAGGAATCATGGTATATGATATCACAGATCCTAATAACCCATCATACATTGAGTACGTAAATAACCGTGATTTTAGTGTAGCAGATGCGACTTCTGATGCTGCTGGCGATTTAGGAGTAGAAGACATTTTATACATCAGTGATGCTAAATCTCCAAACGGAAAGCACTATGCCGTTACTTCAAATGAGGTGAGTGGGACGATTTCAGTATTTGAAATTTCTGGTTTGATTCCAACAGGAACTGAAGATGTTGAAGGAGCTAGTGTAGCTTGGAATGTATACCCTAATCCAACTACAGGTGTAATTAGAACCAATGTGGTTGATAATTACCAAGTATACAATGTTTCGGGTGCTTTAGTAGCCCAGTTCACGCAAACGCAGGAGATTAATCTAACTCAATTCGAATCAGGATTGTATCTTGTGAAGAATACCAAAGGTGATGTGGTTCGTGTAAGCAAGCACTAATCAAAGAACTTAACTCGTTTTAAGCCCCAAGCTTTCACTTGGGGCTTTTTTGTGCTCGTTAACGAGGAACGTGAGGAAACAAAAAAGGCGCTCAAAAGAGCGCCTTAGTCTAACTATACTAATTCAACTATTACATCTTAGCAACAATGTTGAATTTCACCTGAAACTCGTCATAAACAGTTCTATCACCTAAATCGTCAAAGAATGAACCTGAACCGTAGCGGATGTTCCACTTAGTACGATCTAATTCAAAACTTGCAAAAGCTTTCAATACACCATCTTCCATTGTAATGCGTGCTGGAAAAGAAATGCTTTGAGTAATACCTTTAATAGTCATATCTCCAGTAATAACATGTGTATTCCCATTCTTACCCTTCTTTGCTTTCGCAGATTTAATCACAAAAGTTGATGTAGGATTCTTCTCAGTTCCGAAAAAATCTTCATCCTTTAAGTGTGCATCCAATTTATCTTTCCATTCTCCTTCAATATCAGTAGAGTTGATCGTTGTCATATCAATTACGATAGTTCCACCTTTAATAGCGTCACCATCAATTAACAAATCACCACTTTTAATATCAACAGTACCCCAGTGTTTACCGGTTACTTTTTCACCAACCCACTCAAGTTTACTTTCCTTAGTGTCAATGGTTGCCTTTTTCTCTCCTTCTGGAGTTCCTGCTATTGCAGCTACTGTTGATGCTACAAATGCTACTGCGAATAAGATCTTTTTCATGAGTTTTATTTTGTAAGACAAATATATGTATGTACAAATAGTTACAAGGTGAGTAATTGTTAAATTCCTGTTTACGTTCTCAGGAGAGTATTCACAATATTCAGTTTTTAACCTGTATGTTCGTGTAAAATGCACGACAGATATGCAACAAGCTCTGATAGAACGATTTATTCGTTATGCTAAAATAGATACACAGTCAGACCCAGATTCTACATCAGTACCAAGTACCGAAAAGCAAAAGAATCTATCTCGAATTCTTGTTCAAGAATTACAACAGATGGGATATCAAGAAGTTGAGATGGATGATAATGGGTACGTCTATGCAACTATTCCATCAAATACAGATAAGGATGTGCCAACCATTTGTTTTTGTTCGCATGTCGATACATCGCCCGATGCAAGTGGTACAAATGTGAATCCTATAGTTCATACAAATTATGATGGAGGTAACATAGAATTGCCATACGAGGGAATTGTATTAGATCCTGCTCATCACCCAGATTTGAAAGAGCAAGTAGGAAATGCCATTATCACTGCCGATGGAACAACCTTGTTAGGGGCTGATAATAAGGCAGGTGTTGCTGAAATAATGCAATTAGCAGAATATTTAAGTATACATCCAGAAGTAAAGCATGGAAAGATTCGCATTCTGTTTACCCCTGATGAAGAAATAGGAAGGGGAGCAGACCATGTTGATATGGAAAAGCTAGACGCTGATTTTGGATACACCGTTGATGGCGAGAAGCTTGGAAGTATGGAAGATGAAACCTTTAGTGCCGATGGTGTTACTGTTACGATTAAAGGAGTAAGTGCTCATCCTGGTTTTGCTTTAAATAAGTTAGAGAATGCTACCAAAATTGCTTCAGATTTTCTAGCATCATTACCAAAAGATAGCTGGTCGCCAGAAACAACTTCGGATAGAGAAGGGTTTGTTCATCCAGTTTCTATTCAAGGAATAGCAGAAGAAACGAAAATAGAATTCATTATTCGTTCATTTGTGGATGCTGAGCTGGTTGAGTTCGAAACTCGATTAGAAAATTACTTGAAAGATGTAATGGTTAACTATCCTGGTTCTAGCTACGAATTTGTAGTTACCGAACAGTATAGAAATATGAAAAACATCATTAACGAGCACCCTGAAGTGGCAGATTATGCTGCCGAGGCAATTGAAAGGGCAGGCTTAAACTTAATTAGAGGAAGCATTCGAGGAGGTACAGATGGTAGTAAGCTCTCGTTTATGGGCTTACCATGTCCTAATATTTTTGCTGGTGAACACGCTTTTCATAGCAAATACGAGTGGGTAAGTGCTTACGATATGGAAAAGGCAGTAGAGGTAATGGTGAGCTTGGTTCAGATTTGGGAAGAAAGAGGTTGATTTAAACTAGCCTTTACATTCACTTGAGCTGAGAGTTATATCAGGGACGTTCATTTGCGGCAAGTTTAGTCCCTAAAGGTCGTAGAACGTTCTTTTATTGTCTCACTTCATAGTCTCGTTTATACTAGAAGTTCCTAAGACTACGACAAGAAAAAGCCGATCGGTTGAGAAATCCATCGGTTTTTTTGTGCCCTATAAGTAGATCCAAGAAAATAGAATCATGGCAAATACTGCTATAATTGGTCCAATTACTCCCATAGCAATACCTCCCAAACGAAAATCTTTTTGACTTATGTAGCCTGTACTATAGGCAATGGCATTAGGAGGTGTAGAAACAGGTAAAAACAACGCACAACTTGCGCTAATAGCAATAACCAAAGGAGCAGATAATTCTAGGCTTCCTGGAAGCGCAATTCCAAGTGGAATTAATACCGAAGAGGTGGCAGTGTTACTCATGATGTTACTTAACAACATAGAAATAAAAGCTAGAATTAAGAGGAGAACCCAAGGAGGTAACTGTCCAGATTTTAAGACTTCAACAAAGTAATCGGCAATATGAAAATCTACCATAGCCGCTCCTAACGCCAAACCTCCTGCAACCAACATTAACGTATCCCATGCCAGCCCTCGAACATCATCGCTGGTAATAATACCAGTCATAGTTAGGGTTAATATGGGGAAGGCCGAAGACCCAGCAAGTGGGAGTTTGTGAATTGGGGTAGTGAGCCAGAGTAAGATAGTAAACCCAAGAATTCCCAATACAATTTGCTTTCGGCTTACAGGAATATCACTTTTACCTTGCTTTTCCATGAAAGCCAGATCTAGTGTGTTCACTTTTGGAATAAACCGATTGATAAGGATATACCAAAGTGTTACAACTAGTGTTAGTGCGATGGGAATTCCAAAACCCATCCAGGTTACAAAATCAATGATAATTCCATGTTTTTCAAGCGCACCAACAGCAATGGCGTTTGGGGTGCTTCCAATAATGGTTCCTAATCCTCCAACACTTGCTGAAGCAGGAATACCAACCAGTAATGCTTTTACAAATGGGCTTTTTTTGCCCATATTCATCATCAGCGGAGTTAGAGAAGATAACATCATGGCAGTGGTTGCAGTGTTCGACATTACCATGCTGCCAATTGCTGTGGTAAGCATAAGTCCTAATAACAGTCTTCGAGGTTCAGTTCCGAACCTTTTGACTGTTAATCGAAATAAGGAAACATCTAAGCCGACTTTTGCCAATGATTCAGCCAAGAAAAAACCTCCCAATAAAAGCCAGATAACACCATTAGTCCAGGTACTCACATAGTGATTGACATCATAGTTGGTCAAGAAAAAAACATCCGTTCCGAATACGAAAACTAGGTAGGCAATAATGTAAATTCCCACAGCAAAGGGGGGAATAGCTTCTGAAAGCCATAGTCCAATGGCATGGGTTAATAAGAAAAACACCATGGCTTGTTCTAGTGAGAACTCGCTTGGTGTAAAGAGATAGGATACTAGTCCAGCAATTGCTGTTACTAAAACGAAAAAACCAAACTTGGTTTGTGGGTTAACAATATCACCCAAGTATTTTAATGCGGCTCGTCTGGAATCTGCTCTATCCATGTTGGTTAATGATCATCGTGATCATCATGATGTTCTTCGTGAGAGTGGGTTTGAATTTCATGCGTATTCCATAGCTCAGGCCTTCTTATTTGGCCTCCATGTTTTGCGGCAATAATGGTAATACCTAATCCTGCAAATGAAATTAGTAAAACAGTGGTGTCTACAAATTTGCGGTACTTCGCAAACATTACTCCAGTTATCAAAGCAATTAGGGCAGCAATTCCAGCAACTAGGTTGATGTAAAAAGCAGTTTCACCCAATTCTTCGTGTTCTTCTAAATAATGCTCGCTTATTCCGTTTAGTTCTTCTACAAAGTGCTCTGCTTCTTCGCCCGACAAAAATGCTGGAATACTAAATAGGCCTCCTAGAACTATAATGATCAATCCTGTTTTGCGAAACATTGGATTGTTCTTCAACAAACTGATCAATAAAAAAACTACCCCAAATGCAAGTGTAAAAAGGGGAAGATGATTCCATAATAAATGCGGATAATTTGGCGACATAAAAAGATATTTACAGAATGAATCAAAACATACGGTCGAGGAAACCACCTCTATTGACCTTGGCAAAAATAATACACGGATTCCTGGTTAAAACAAACTCTCGAGTAAGCTTCCAACTACATAAGAAAGAGCTGCTGCAATAGCGCCTAGCCCTAGCGTTTCTATCACACTTCTTACACGATTAGTTTCGGTTACATAACTCTTAAGGTATCCAATCCCAATAAAGGCCAATGCAGTGAGTACTGTTGAGGTTAAGAATAGGTTTTTCACAGGATTCCAAGTGTAATCAATTACATAAACAAATAGTGGAATAAAGCCTACCAAAACGAATGATACAAAGGTAACAGCTCCCATGGCAAAAGGGCTTTTCCCGGTCTTTACCATTTCAAGCTCTTCCTTCATCATGGTGTCTATCCACACATCTTTATTAGCGCAAATGGTATCAACAACTTGTTCCAGCAAGTCACCTGTAAACCCTTTGGCTAGGTATATTTCTCGAATTTCTTCTCGTTCTTTTTCTGGAATGTTTTCTACTTCCCAAATCTCAGTTTTGCGATGTTTTTCATAGTTCTCTATTTCAGATTTGTTACTGAGATAGCTACCCACACTCATCGCAAAGCCATCGGCAATCAAATTGGCAAAACCTAAAATAATTACTACCGAGCTATCTAAGTGGGCTCCAGATGCACCAGCAACTACTGCAAATGTTGTTACACTCCCATCAATGGCACCATACACAAACTCTCCTAAGAAATCTTGGTAGCGTTGTATAGTATTGCTTTGTCCGTGTATACCGTTTTCGTTGTGCATGAGTATCAAAGGAAACGAATTCTCTTTTGATACTTACAGTCAATAAGCTTATTTAGAACGGTTTGAAGGAACTACCATTACTGGAATTTTAGCTTCTCTAATTACAGCCTGTGTAACAGAACCGAGCAGAGCCTCATAAATAGCACTGTGTCCATGAGACCCAATTACAATATACCTAGTCTCCAATTTCACAGCTTCTTCGCTAATAAGTTGAGCAGCATGGCCTGCAATCAATAAAGGCGTACATGGAATACCGGCAGCCTCAATTTGTTTTTGATATGCAGCAAGTTGCTTGTGTTCTTCTTTTAGTTCATCAGCCCTTGCATCACGAATGTATTGTGGCCCAACATCGTATCCAACAAAATCAGGATCAGGAGCTGCTACATGAAGCAGGTATACTTTACCTCCATCAATGGTCTTTGCTAGGTTAACCGCTTCAGATAGAATAGGAGCAGAGGCATCAGAAAAATCAAGTGCAACAAGTATGTTCATGGCTTGTAAATTAGCGATCTAAGATAGCCATGGTTAACCGGCAAACACAAACCAATTTTTCATCGTCATTCACAATTTTAATATCCCAGATATGAGATTTTCTTCCAAGGTGAATTGGAGTAGCCAGTCCATGTACAAAACCTTCTACACCTGGTCTAATGTGATTGGCTTGAATACTTTGCCCTACTACATAATGTTTAGCAGGATCAACAATTAAACTGGAAGCAATACTACCCAACGATTCGGCTAATACCACACTTGCCCCACCATGCAAAATTCCTGCAGGTTGTTTGGTACGCTCGTCTACAGGCATTTTACCGCCAATGTCATTGTTTCCTAAATGGTTGATTTCAATACCTAATGCACTGTGAATGGTATTAGCATCCATTCCTTCTAGTTCTGATAGTTTATAAGGTTTATGCCAAATCATGCGAATTCTGTTAATGTATCTATAGTTCGTTCAATATCTTTATCTGTATGGTGGAGGTGGGTTACAAAACGAATAGTTTTTGGCCCCATTGCGCTAGTGAGAATAGCATTATTCTTTAAATGGGATAATATTCGATCAACGGTTTGTGAATCAGAGAAATGTACAATTCCAATATTTGTTTCGGGAGTTTGGCAATGCTCTACAAATGGTAGGTTTTTCAGTCCATTGATAAGCAGTTCCATTCTTTTGTGATCTTCTTGTAATCTCTCTCTGTGATGGCGTAATGCATACAAGGCACCAGCAGCTATATAACCAGCTTGACGCATACCACCACCCATTACTTTTCTCCAACGCTTAGCCTGCTTAATAAAATCAGTATTACCAATTAACACAGAGCCTACAGGTGCTCCTAACCCCTTTGAGAAACAAACAGAAATAGAATCGAATTTAGTACCGATTTCCTGTGGCGTATAATGTTTTGCAGCAATTGCGTTGAATACACGAGCACCATCTAAATGTAGTTTGAGGTTATTGTTACGACAAACCGATTCAATGGCTTTAATCTCATCTAACTCCCAACAAGTACCACCACCTTTGTTACATGTGTTTTCAATGCTTACTAGACTAGTTCTAGAAAAATGTACATCGTCTGGCCTAATTCGCTCTTCTACATCGGCAGGGGCGAAAACTCCTCTGTCAGTATGAATCAAGTTGGTTTGTACGGCAGAGTTAAATGCTATTCCACCTCCTTCGTATTGATAAATATGAGAGTAAGCGTGGCAAATAATCTCATCTCCAGGTTGGGTGTGTGTTTTAATAGCGATTTGGTTAGTCATTGTGCCACTGGGACAATAGAGAGCAGCTTCGTGTCCAAATAAATTGGCTACTTCTTTCTCTAGTGTGTTAATGGTAGAGTCCTCTCCATATACGTCATCACCAACCTCTGCTAGTTGCATAAACGAGATCATCTCTGGAGTTGGTTTTGTAACGGTATCGCTTCTGTAGTCAATCATAAATGTTACTTTAAAAAGCAAATGATGCTGTGCAACACAAATAAACTCAATCAAATGGAATTGCTTTCTGTAACTACGGTAAATTATGGCTTGATCTATGTAATACCATATAACGATTAAATACTGAATTATGAAGTGGCTAACTATTGTTTTTGTGTTCCTCTTTCTTCTTACAGAATCATGTAACCTTCTGATAAATAAACCAGATAGCACACAAGAAAAAACGATAGCGAAGCATGATGAGGCAAACATCCGTTTGCATGATATCTGGGTAGTAACACATATTCAAGGTATGCCATTGGGTAGATCTGTTGATTTACCTAGAGTAGAGATATATGTTAAAGACAAAAGAGTAATGGGATTTGATGGATGTAACGAGTTTCAAGGACCAATAGAAGAATTGACAAGTGATAAACTGGTATTTGGCCAATTAGTATCAACCTATATTTTGTGTGAAGATATGTCTGTACCGAATCAATTTCACGAAGCGTTAAAACAAGTTACTTCCTATCAGTTAGAAGGGTTAGAGTTATTCTTGGTGAACGAGAAAAGCCATAAAGTGTTAACATTGAGAAAGGTAGATTAGTGCCAGTTTTTGTAAAGTAATGGTACTGTTGCCATCTATCACACAAGAGGTGAGTGTCACTATGAAATTGATACATTTGAAATGTACACCTCAATTAAACTCTGATGTATAAAATACTGACACTTGCTTTGCTGGTTTCTTTTTCCAGCATGGCGCAAACCACCCAAACGTACTGGGTGTTTTTAACAGATAAGGGAACAGAATCATTCGATCCTTTAGCATTTTTTGATGCTAGGGCTGTAGAACGAAGGGTATTGCAAGGCATTGCCTTTAAAGAGAATGATCAGCCAGTAGACAATCAATACAAATCTCAAGTAAATCAATTGAGCCAAGCCTATGTAGGTGAGTCTCGTTGGTTCAATGCAATTGCGGTAGATGCCACTCAAGAACAAGTGCAACGATTAAAGCAGTTACCCTATGTAAGGTCTGTTAAAGAGGTTACACCATGGCAAGGTACATTGACCTCGAGCAGCACTATGAATAGCATGAGCGGTGCACAACGCATACTTGCTGAACGCCAGTTGAGAGTAATGGGAGGAGATATTTTCGACTCATTGAATATTACTGGTAAAGGAGTGCGAGTTGCAGTTTTTGATGGTGGTTTTCCTGAAGTAGATACGCATCCTGCTTTTGAGCGTATGCGTAAAGAGAATAGAATCAAAGCCACGTATAATTTTCCGAAAGAAGATGAATTCGTTTACAAATTCAATTCGCATGGTTTAGCTACGTTATCTAATGTAGCTGGTGAAGTTGATGGCTTTAAACTAGGATTAGCTACCGATGTTGAGGTGATTTTGGCGAGATCTGAAATAGGCAGAGAAATTAGAAAAGAAGAAGTGTATTGGATCATGGCGCTAGAGTGGGCCGATAAAAATGGCGCTCAAATCATCAACAGTTCGCTAGGCTATACCATGCCTCGTTACAATCAGCTAGATATGGATGGCAAAACATCAATGATTAGTAGGGCGGCCAATACAGCAGCATCCAAAGGAATTTTGGTAGTAAACTCAGCAGGAAACGAAGGAACGGATAATTGGGAAACGATAGGAGCACCTGCTGATGCCGATTCTGTACTAGCAGTTGGTGGTGTAGATCCTGTTACTGATGCACATATGGGGTTTGGGTCCTATGGACCTTCGGCCGATGGAAGAATGAAACCAAACGTATCTAATTATGCACATGCTACCGTGGCATCAAAAGGACATGGATTTGACCAAGCATTTGGAACATCATTTTCTTCGCCATTAACAGCAGGTTTTGCTGCCTGTGCATTGCAAATGAACCCAGGAGTAAAAGTGATGGATTTATTTGAGCAAATTGAACAAAGTGGCCATTTGTATCCGTATTACGATTATGCCATGGGATATGGAATTCCGCAAGCAAGTTATTTTGTAGATCAAATAGGAGTTTCTTCAAAAAACTATACCGCAAGCTTCTCAGATAATGTACTTGAGATAGAGGTGAGTAATGTGCATAATATACACCCTAAAGCAGGTCAACACCTAACCAATACTCAGTTGTATTTTCACATTGCAGATGCCAACGGAAAGTTGCTAAAATACTGGGTGAGAGATGTGAGAAGCGGAGAAGCCAGAAGATATAATCTAAGTGACTTTGCTGGACAAATTGCTGAAATTAGAATTTACCTAAATGGGCACTACGAAGTGCTAAAACCATAAAAGCATGAAGAAGTTAATCATTGCAATGGCACTTTGCTTACCACTTTCATTGGTAGCACAAATCAATCAAGACGTAGAGCCAACCGACTTTTCAGAAAAGAAATACGGCCCTAATAACAAGCATCATTTTGCAGTTGTAATACGATATGGAGCTATTATTGGTGATGACGAAACAGCTGAATCACCTTTAAATAGCAGCAGAAACTGGGCTATTGGAGTACGCTACAAGCATAAATTGACCAATGCTATTCATTTCAATACAGAACTATCGTATGATTTAACAGATTATCGTTTTAACGATATTCATTATGTTCCAGGAACTGGATATGTAGATCCTGCTACACAGCAAAATTCGGGTTTCAGAACAATCAAGTACACAAGATTTTTTCACCAGAGTATTGAGCTTGCACCTAGTATTAGAATTCGTTTTAATAGAGGACAAGGAATCAATTGGTTTACCGATTTGGGGGCTTATGGATGTGCAAATGTTGCAGGAGAATATACCATGAATGGCGAGCACCTTAATTATGGGGATACGCGATTAACTAGTAAGTTGATTCCTGACAATACGTTTGGGTACGGCTATTTTGCTCGATTTGGATACAAATTTATTGGCTTGTACTATAAATACAGAGCAGAACAACCGTTTGATGATTTGAATCTTCAACCTCATACCATTGGCCTAGAGTTGATGTTAAATATTAATGGATAGTTGATTAAAGATTGAAAAATGCTGTTTAATAGGGATTTCTCCATTCTTAGTGATAGAGAACAAAAACAATTAGATTATGCTACAAACTATCTTGAAATAGCCAAAAGTAAAGAAGGGGGAACTGTTACGGCAAAAGTGCTCAATACATACCATGAACTGCTACCTATTGCATTTTATCACTTCAATTCCTTGTTTCCGAATAATTACATTATTCAGGATTTTAAAAGACATAATGGAAAAGAACATGATCTTTTCGAAGGTTTCAAAACGATTATAGAGAATAACAATTCTAATGAAAGTGATATTCTCAAATACATAAAGAATAGCGAAAGTTACTTCATACTCGAAAGCCTTTTAGGAAAGTATTCAACTGGTCATCATGATGCTTATTTGTTTCGTGAGTTTGGTCTGCCACCTGACTTTTTTGTTGATTTTTTATTGGTGGGTAAAAGCTCTGATGGGTTCGAATTTATTTTTATTGAGTTTGAGAGTCCGAATGAGGAAATCGTATTAAAGGATGGAAGTTTAGGAAGAAGCTTTAGAAAAGGAATAAAACAAGTTGAAGATTGGGATGAATGGATTGATGCTAGTTATTCTAGTCTGAAGAATGTTTTCAAAAAAATAAAGAATAAAAGTAGAGAATTACCTAGTGAATTTTATGAGTTAGATAAGACACGAATTCATTATCTAGTTATAGCAGGAAGAAGGAAAATGTTTAATGATAAAACCTACAGGTTAAAGAGGAAGAGTAGAAACTCTATACATATAATGCACTATGATAACCTTATAGATCAAACTCAATTTTATTTAGACTCGAATATTAGAAAATAGTAAAATGGAACTAGATACATTAAAAGCAGAACTACTGCAAAATCATAGAGATTTCACGAACTATATAGATTCAATTTCGCATGACTATTTTGAAGCTTCTTTAGAAGGTAAATGGTCTGTTGGGCAAGAATTAGATCATATTTTGAAAAGCACTTTACCAATAGCAAAAGTGCTACAGAGCAAGGAGTATTTGAAAGATAAATTCGGAATAATAGACCGTTCAAGTATGGCATACGATGAAGTAATCAATCAATACAATTTACAGTTACAAAAAGGGGCTGTTGCAACAGATAGATTTGTTCCTGATCCGGTTAGTTGGGGTGAAAAGAGAGAATTAATTACACATCTGAAGGGAGTAGTTGATTCTATTGTTGAACAAATAGATAATTACTCAACAGAAGAACTTACTTCTCTGGCAATTCCACATCCATTACTCGGTAAACTCTCAGTGTTAGAGATGCTGTACTTTACAAACCATCACGTTCAACACCATCATAGAAATGCGGTGAATAATCTGGAAAAACTTGCAAATGGATAATCACATTAATTACATAGAATTTAAGACACACGATTTAGATAAAATCAAGCGGTTCTATTCTGCTGTTTTTAATTGGCAATTCACAGATTATGGACCCAATTACACCGCTTTTCAAAATAGTGGATTAGAAGGTGGCTTTGAGGTAACCGAAGAATCAATTACTAACGGGGCTCTTGTAGTGTTGTATCACCAAGATTTACGAACTACTCTGAACAAGATTGAAGAGCATGGTGGTACTATAGTGCAAGATATATTCGAATTCCCTGGCGGAAAGCGATTCCACTTTACAGATCCATCAGGAAATGAGTTAGCTGTTTGGTCTGATAAAGAGTAGATTATAGTTTGCGTGCTACCATTAGTCCATCACGTATAGCAACGAGCACATTTTCAACACGGCTGTCTTTTGTGACCTTTTCATTGAACTCTAAAAGGGCAGCTGTGTCACGATCATTTTTATCCAATTTCTGTACAACCTTACCGCTCCAAAGTACATTGTCGGCAATGATGTACCCTCCTGGTTTTACAGAGTCGAATACCAGATCGTAGTAATTGACATAGTTACTTTTATCAGCGTCAATAAATACTACATCCCATTGCTCGTTAATTGTAGGAATGATGTCTAGCGCTTGACCAACGTGCCATGTAACATGATCTTCAATACCAGCCTCTTTAAAGTATTTCTTGGTCATAAAGGCTAACTCTTCGTTTCGATCTATGGTATGAATATGTCCGTTTTCTGCTAATCCTTCTGCCCAACATAGTGCCGAGTACCCTGTATACGTGCCTATTTCTAAAATGCGTTGTGGTTTAATCATAAAACTCAACATAGAAAGGAACCTACCTTGAACATGTCCAGCTAGCATACGCGGATTCATCACTTTTAAGTGAGTTTCACGATCTAATTGAGCTAATAATGCAGGTTCTTGTTGCGTGTGATTTGCTACGTAGTTCTCTAATGCAGGGTCTAAAAATTCCATGATGCGAAAATAACAGAAGAATGATTTTGATTCTGGTGGTTACTCAAGAAAGTAGATTGGCTCAATATGTTTTATTCATTAAGAATTCAAGTGAGTTCTTAACTGCTTGCCATTCGCTGTTTAGAATGGAGTACACAACAGTATCTCTGATTGAGCCAAGTTTATCGAGTTGATGATTTCTAAGAATACCATCTTGTTTTGCTCCTAAGCGCTCTATTGCTCTTCTTGATTGATGATTGTGAAAGTGGGTTCTAAATTCTACGGCTATACAAGCCAATTCTTCAAATGCATATTGGAGCAATAGGTATTTACATTCCGTATTAACTCCTGTTCGTTGAGAAGATTTTGCATACCAAGTTGTACCAATCTCTAAACGTTTGTTGGTGGGATTTGCATTCATATAACGAGTTGTTCCTATTACTTTACCCGTAGAGAGCTGAACTACTACAAAAGGTAAGGAGGAGTCGTTATTAAACTCGAAAAGGGCAGTATTGATGTAGTTTTCAACTTCATGCGGAGTAGGGGCAGAAGTAAACCAAAGTTCCCAAAGGTTACCATCAGAAACCGCTTTAGTTAAATCTTCTATATGTTTTTGTGATAGAGGTTCTAACCTTACCGTATTACCAGTAAGTGTTATTGGATGAAGCCACTTTGCCATTTGTATAGAGTTATGCTTTAGGCAAAACGTTAATCTTGAAAATTGTTGCTCATCAACGTTTCAATTGTTCTGTCTTCAATTACCTAATTACGAACTCTTAAACATCTTACTGGATTCTTCTACCGTATATGTTTACTAATGGTTAATACCGATGCGAATAGCTAATAATTACGCTTCGTTACAACTAAAGCTTTACAATCCGTTGAATATGATCCTTGCTATCAGTTTGTATTTGTATGAGATATGTGCCAGATGGTAATTCGTTTACATCATATGCATAACCACTAGGGTTTTGAAATTCTTTTACCAACTGTCCTGTAGAGCTATAAATAGAAACTGATTGTATAGTTTCACCAGAATAAATGGTTAAATCACTACTCACTGGATTTGGGTATACTTGAATATCTGTTAAAGACGTGTGTTCATCAACACCAACAGGCCACGCAGGGTTTCCGTAGCTCTCAATAAATTCAACGGAGCAATCGTAATAGACTTTAAAGACCCAAGATCTTATGGCTAAGCACATCTCAGATCTTTTAAAACACTTTCTGTAGGTTAATTCCACATGATCGGCAAATACTCTTCCTCGAATATCATCAGACGATGCTTCTGGAATCCTGATGATGGTTTCCATTTCTGCTCCGAAAATAGCAGGGTCTTGTAAGAGCTCTTTACACAAGCCAACAATATTTAAGTCTGTGTTAGTTTCGAAAGATACGCTGTGATAATTTCTTGGTTGAGTGAACCATGTATAGTCATCATAGTAAGTTACCTTAAGCCCAAATACGTTATAGATTGAATCTATAGTTGTAGAACCGCATGGAAGAATAGAGTCTCTCAAAGGTGTCAACCAAGAAGAACTACTATCAGCATCAATTACAAATCTTCTCATGGTGAAGTCATGATCAATTTGCACATGGTACATATCGATTACACTATCTCTGGCTGGCATGTTTTGTACATTATGGACAGCCACTAAAGCATTCATAAACGTATCAATGGTAGTTTGGTGAATTATATGTTCGTTTCTATTTACCGAATCGGTATTCCAGATATGTCGTAAGGCCAAACGCTTGGAAG
>DIYR01000033.1 GCA_002429085.1 Flavobacteriales bacterium UBA6049 | reverse complement strand
GCTGTATCATCTACTACTGTTTGATTTACGGTACACGTTGCTGTATTACCAGAACCATCTGTTGCGGTCAACGTAATTGTTGTTGTTCCTAAGCCTAATGTTGCGCCTGCTGCTGGACTCTGTGTAATCGTTGGTGAACCAGTACAGTTATCTGTTGCTGTTACACTACCTGTTAAATCTGTAGCAGTTGCTTGACATGACCCATTAGCTGATAAGTTAGAAGGTGTGCTTGCACATACTGTGATGGTTGGTGCAGTTGCATCAACTACTGTTTGATTTACCGTACATGTTGCTGTATTACCTGAACCATCTGTTGCGGTTAAGGTAATCGTTGTTGTTCCTAATCCTAACGTTGCGCCTGCTGCTGGACTTTGTGTAATCGTTGGTGAACCAGTACAGTTATCTGTTGCTGTTACTGAACCTGTTAAGTTTGGTGCTGTTCCAGTACAAGATCCAGTCGCTGGAATGTTGCTTGGTGTACTTGCACATACCGTGATGGTTGGTGCGGTATTGTCCACACCTGAAGAAATAGATTCAGAAGTAGTTGATGAACATCCGTTCGCATCGTTAATCGTCACCGTATACGTTCCTGCTGCTACACCTGTGATGCTCGCTGTTGTTGCGCCATTATTCCAAGTATAGCTGTAAGGCATTGTACCACCTGTTGCGGATGCACTTGCACCTCCATCTGAGAAGCCATTACAGCTAACGTTACTATCTACTACTGTTCCAGTTACCAAATTTGTTGGTTCTGTAATAGTAGCGGAACTAGTACTTGAACACCCATTATTATCAGTGATAGTCACCGTATACGTTCCAGCTAGAAGGCCCGACTGTTCTATTGATGGAGCTGATTGAATGCGTATATGGTCAAACCCAACAATATCTGAAGATGAATTTGTTACAGATTTTATACGAACTCGAAAATACTCTGCCGAATCTGGCAATGTAAGTGAGTAGGTGTTCCAACTATTATTGGTTGAAGCCATAAGATTAACAGCCGTATCTACCTGATTCCAAGATTGCAATGTATCATACACCACTTCAAGCAAAAGTGTATCTGCCCCAAGGGTTAGTCCTTCCACATAATAATCAACATGGAAAACCTGGGTGGTTGCAGTGTCTAGACTAGTGGGTTCAAATGTAATATAACGTGTAACAGATGTATCAAACTTGGAATGGTTATAGAAGTTATAAAACTGACTTCCGGCAGATGCTGATCCTATAGCACCTGTTGATGATGTAACTCCACTTGAATCTTGGCTTAAGCTATTCAAAAAATTACAACTTCCGTAAGGAATTGGAACGAGTTGGATGCGAGAATTATCATCTGAATTAGTACGTGTTTTATGTGCTCTATAGCTCCCATTAGGAGCATTTAAATGACTTAAAAAAGAGTACCGGTTATTAACACTTGTACTATCTATATAAATCACAGATGTATCTTTTATAGGCCCATAGATGAAGCCATCTGTTGTTTCAGCTATCCAATTATGGAAGAAATAAGACATACCTGTTGAAGCATCGTAAGCTACGCTATCTGCAGCATCAACATTACCTGAACTCACTATACTTATTGCTGTACTATCCTCATAAAATAGAATAGGACTAGCGCCACTAGCGAATGGCTGTTGTTGTATCCTAAGCTTGGCGTTACCACCAGCACGAAACTGTGGATCTTCACTATGAGTATCAAATAACCCATAGAGATATAGTTCACCACCCGATTGGAAAGTTCCAAAGTTTAACCTATCCTGAAGTACAAGTCGATAAGGTTCTATATATGTAGGATTGAAAAAGCTACCCGGAGCAAGAGTATCATTATATCCGTATGTATCGTAAATATCTGTCACCTGAGGGCCATATAGCACATATGGATTTCTAGCATCTGAAGCGAGCAAGTTACCTTGACTATCAAATCTATATAAGCTGGCTTCTAGATATGTACCTTTTCCTGAACAATCATAACCATGAATAGAATCTGTATAATTCCAGTTATCGGAAGTGCTGCCTTCAAAACTTTGTTGATATGGAGTGCTAGCAGATTGATTTACGCCATTAGACCAAGCAACTTGAGCTGTTGCTAAACCAGATAACTGATTAAATGTGATACTTCCATTTGAATCTCCTGAGCATGCATTTTGAATAACAGAAGAAGACCAAACAGAAGCCATGGGTTCAGTTACCAGCACAGAATTACTGGCTGTACAGCCATTTGCATCTGTAATTGTTACGGTATAAGTTCCTGCTGCCAAATTGATAACTGAGCTTGTAGAAGCACCATTACTCCACGCATAAGAATAAGGCATTGTTCCACCTGTTCCTGACGCTGATACGCCTCCATCACTACCGCTATTGCAACTACTGTTACTATCAACAACTACCGTAACTGCTAGCATTGCTGGTTGCGTTATTGTTCTTGAAGCTGTAGCTGTTGCACCGGCATTGTCTGTTACAGTAAGAGTGTAGGTTCCAGCGGATAGGCTCGACAAACTAGTACCCGTACTGCCTGTACTCCATAAATAAGTATAAGGAGATGTGCCGCCCATAACATTTGAACTCAACCCTCCATCAGCAGAACCATTGCAAGAGGCATTAGAGCTAGCCGTAACTGTAATTACTAAAGGAGGAATTACTGAGTAAAATTCGCTTGTTGTTGGGGAAATTGTGTCAAGCGGAATTGAGGGTACTGGAACAGTACTAGCAATAGATAATTCAAAAGCTAAATCGAAGGCTATATGAGAAGAACTGCTCCCTGTAAAATAAACGTTACCACCAGAATAATTACCACTAGTTGAGCTATTGATGCGATAGCCTGATCCGCTAAAATTGCTTAGTTCAAAACTGTAAACTGCATTATTAGCTAGGTTAATTGCTGAACTTAATACAAACTGATCGTTTGCCCCATTCGATATATTTACCTGCTGTGTATGGAGTAGTGTTCCATTTCCAGAAGATTGATCTCCACTATATATTTTTAAATCGGCAGTACCTGAAAAACTATGACCACCATTGTAACTTAGCCCAATCCATTCTAATAAGCCACTACTTGTTGCTGTGAACGTTTGTCCTATTTCTGCTTGATTCAAGTAATCGTTTACATTAGTTTGGGCTACTGTATCGCTTGCAGGAGCTCCTAATGTAATGCCATTACTTCCTGTGTTGCCACCTACTCCCTTAATACCTAAGCCAACATTTCCATTGATAGACGTTTTTATTGTTGTATTAACCAGTAAAGTAGAATCGTTTAGTGCACTAACACTCGTCACTGTTAAAGAATCTGCTAATTGATTGATTCCAACAAAATCGGTAATTGAAAAACCAGCTATTGCTCTACTGAACGCAGCTTTAAACTGTAGGTTAGTATCTGTAGTTGTTGAAGATGCAGGGTTATTTCGTTCTATCGCTAGTAGTCTAGGGGGAATGTGATTATTGATAAATACAGAATCTACCACACTCTGAGTAGAACTAGAAGATGACCCATTGTTATCTGTTACTGTCACATAATATGTACCCGCACTCAAACCAGTAACACTTGAAGAGGTAGCACCGTTGCTCCACAGATATATGTAGGGAGTAGTTCCGCCACTTGCTACTACAGAAGCTCCACCGTTAGGAGTATTCACATTAGTTTGATTACTATCTACTACAATAGAACTCTGCAAAGGAATCAGATAATTATAAATCTCATTAGGATTTGGCGCAACAACCCCTAGCGTATTCAATGTTGGGGAAACAAAAGTTTTAAAATACAAATCTGCTACTGCAAGAGGAGATGATTGGTATAAGAAACCTCCACTATAACCTGCACCAACTTGCGCACTAAAAGCTGTGCTTAATGCCGGAGCATTTGGAAAGTTAAATTTTATAGTGTAACCTGATCCTGCACTCACAAATGCGGGGTTAGAGAAAAAATATGTCTTTTCTTCATGAACAGAATTTACACTGATGGCTTGTGTAGCTAGAACTGCACCCCCATAACCAGAACCACTTAAAAGTTCCATTGTACCATTTCCACTATACGAATGGCCAAAACTTGTTTTAACCACAACCTTCAAAAGCAAACCACTAGAGTCTGGGACAAACGATTGCCCGAATATTGGAGACTCGGTTACTTGATTATCTGCTAATGATTGTTGATCTAATACTGAGTTGTCTTCTAAAATATCATTTGTTCCTGCTGTTCCTCCTACTCCTTTGACGGCTAACCCTAGATCTCCGTTAACTGTTGAACTAGTGGAAACATCAACTAAGTAAACAGAATCCGATGATGATGAAATACCTGTAATAATAGAGCTTCCAGCAACACTTCCTGTTAACATAAAGTCGTTTGTGTCTACATTACCAACTTTATTACTGAAGATAACTTCAAATTGCATGTTATTATTTGAAGTTACTTGACTTAAAGGGTTCTTCCGTTCTATAGAATTCAGACTAAGAGGACTCGTATTGCTAGTAACAGAGAAGTTAACACCTGGGTTTGATAAATTGGAATTAACATTGATGTTATTAATTCCATTATTAAGTGGCTTTTTAACCGCAAAATCAAAACTAGTAGTTGTATCGTACCTTGAAGTAGGATCTCCTTCGCCATCAAACGGGCCCGACACTATTAAATCAATAGTATCTGTTGATACAGTTTGAGCGGTATCTGATACCGCAAATAAGTCATTTATATTTGGTATACCTCCTGTATAATACTTGGCTGGGTAAACAACCTGATTGAGTGAACTTAACTGAAAATCACAATTCCCAAAACACGTAAAAGACATTGCAATTCTGAGCTCTTTGCCAGCAGAAGGACTTACATTATGAAACGCTGTTCCCTGCAAAACTGCATTGGTACTTCCTGAATCTGTTACAAAAAATTGCAATGAGTCTCCAAGCGCATCATATACCATGGTGATCACATCTCCGGCACCATAAGAAGTTCCATAACTACTAGAAGTGTTGTTTTTGTATTTAGATCCATCGTCTACGTAGCCCCATTCACCTGATAAAGAACCAAGATCATGAAAGAAATCTGTAAACGGACTTTCTATCAAACCGATTGTAACACCTCTTGAACCTGGAAAATTAACTAAGCTATCTATAGAAATACTCCAACTATACACTGAAGAATCGTTATCTAGTAATGTTCCGTAAATAATTCTGGGAGAAAAATCATAGGTAGAAGAAACTGTTTTAGAACTATCGCTCCATTGAAATTTCACATTTCCGGGAGCGGTCTGCGCATTTCCTAGACTTATTACTCCAACAAGAAGGGTGATACTAAATACCAAACACTTTAATCTAAAGCCTATATCTACCGCACCGTATGCTTTGCTAAATCGAGACATATTCATTCTAGTTAATTTCTATGATGAGTTTTACAGGATGCTAAAACACACCAAAAGAATACTTGAATACGCTACTTAATGGAACACGAAAGGACTAAGCAATCAATCTAGGGGACAAAATCAACGATTAGAGTGACAAACAAAATTGAGCAGAACAGAAACAACCTTTTTACTGCACTCCTAACTGCTGTAATAAGCCTGCGTAATTAGTATTAGATGGGTTACGCTGAACTAAATCTTGTAAGATTTGAATGGCTTGATCTTGTCGCTCAGACTTTAGATAAGTAATGGCTAAATCAAACAGTACAGTTTCATTATTCGGAGATATAGCTAATGCTTGATTGAGTGCTTTTTCAGCTTCAGGAATATTATTCTGCATACCGTAGGCCTTACCAAGAAACTGCCAAGCTTCCCAGTAATTAGCATTGAGTTTAATTGCTTCTTGCAACGATACAATGGCTCCTGTAAAATCACCATTGTGACCTTGACATTGTGCTTTATAGTAATATGCCAATGGCACGTTTGGCTTTCCGTATCGATCAATACTTAAGTACCACTCAAAATCTGATTGTGCTTTGGGGTAGTTCTCTAACTTAAAATAAGCCACTGCGCGGTTGTATATGCTATTGATATTTGCATTGTTGTTCGCTAAGTTTTTATCGAATAAAGCAACCGCTTTTTGGAATTCATTTGATTCTAAGTAGATGTTTCCAAGGTTGTTATTGGCATCTTTATACCCTGGGTATTGTTCTAGGGCAGCTTCGTACATCTGAATAGCCAGTTGACGATACCTCTGCACTTCTGCTGGATTATTTGTACTTCTGCTCAATCGACTGTATTGTGTGCCAGCATTGTACTTGGCTTTCACACTGTTTTCATTGTTCTCAAAATCGCCAATAAACAAGGTTTCGTTGTTTTCCCACACTTGACTGCGTGCTATTGTTTTGCCTACGTAACCTAGAAGTATTACAGTAAGCACTGTCATCATTGTTTTCTCTGTCAACTTGAATTTAGAAGCCAGTCTTTCAAATCCAAAGACCAAAACCATAATAGAGCCTAGCGAGCTCATAAAGGCAAAACGCTCAGCAAACGTTACCCCTATTAAAATGAAAAGGTTAGAGAATAATGCGATAGTTGCATAGAAAAATAGTATTCCAATAGCTGCTCCATCTTTCTTTCGAATCTCTTTCACCATGTATCCAATCAATCCAAGGTTAAGCAGAACAGACCCTAAAACCAACGGATCGGTAAACGAGCGAATTGGAATCATGTTATACGAATACTCATACGCTTGGTTTAAAGGAAATATTCCCATCAAAAAGTATTTAGCAACAAGGTAGCTTGCCATTCCAAACTTTTCTATCCCTTCGGCTGGAGCAAGGCTATTGGCCAGCTTCGAATACATATTGGTGATATCTACAGGTGGAACCCATTCTGTAATGACCATATTTCGCAACCACAAATAACCAATCATTGGAACTACTAATGCACCAAAAGAAATTCCAACTTGCTGGTATTCTTTCTTATCAACTAATAGTAGTAATGACATTGGGATTAAGAGCACAAATACAATGGCACTTTCTTTAGATAAGAGAGCCAATACAAACCAAAGTGCTGAAAGCCCCAGCTGCATGAACGATTTACTAGAATAGTAGCTCAATGTTGATCGCATAGCCAGTAATGCAAATAGAAAAGCAAAAATCTCATCTCTACTTTTAATGTTTGCCACTACTTCTGTATGCAACGGCTGAAATGCAAACAGCAATGATATCAATACGATTAAGTGTTCCTTACCAGGAAATAAACGATTGAGTACATCATATAGCACAAAACATAACAGTGCATAATACACTGCACTCATGGCATGAGCAAACCAGGCTACATGTTCGCCAAATAAGGCTACTTCAATAGCATGAGAAAGTAAAGGAATAGGACGATACAGCCCATCGTTATACCCTACTCCCCACGTCATAGGCCGAGTGAATATCTCTTTTAGCTTTCCAAATCCAGAAAGAACTATATCGTTATCTAAAATAATCAGGTAATCGTCTAACGCATATTGAAAACCGATGGTTTGTGCGTAGATTAGAAATGCGCTGGCTAAAACGACATATGGGTAATAGTGCTTCTGGATATTCATCTGGATAAAAGTAAAAAGCCCCACCAAAGGTGAGGCTATTTTCAATTTAAATATTCTGATTTATACTTCACTTAATCGAAGCATGTTGGTCATTCCGCGAGATTTAATTGGCATAGACGTAATGTTGATCAGTAAATCTCCTGTTTCCGAATAGCCTCCATCTTTCAAAGTTGACTTAATGTCTTCTATTGTTTGATCGGTACTTTCAAACTTATCATAGTAGAACCCTTTTGTTCCCCATAAAAGAGAGAGTATGTTCAATAAACGTTTATTTCCGGTGAATACGAAAATACCGGCCTTTGGTCTGAATGATGATATCTTGAATGCCGTGTACCCAGAGAAAGTCATTGGCACAATACCTTGTGCACTACATCTCTTAGCCAAACGAACACTTGAGAAACAAATGTTATCTGAAATAAATCGTTCTTCAGATTTTGTGTCAGGCTTAAATTCTTGTGAGTAAATTCTGTCGTCTTTCTCTACTTCTGTTAAGATGCTATACATTGCGCGAATCACATCAATTGGGAATTTTCCAACGGAAGTTTCACCACTTAGCATAACAGCATCGGCACCATCTAAAACCGCATTCGCAACATCATTCACCTCTGCTCGTGTTGGTGTGATATTGGTAATCATTGATTCCATCATTTGGGTTGCAATGATTACTGGCTTTGCTTGACGCTGACACATCTTTACAATGCGTTTTTGCACCAAAGGAACTTGCTCCATCGGAATTTCTACGCCTAAATCTCCACGGGCTACCATTACACCATCAGTTGCACGAACAATCTTCTCTAGGTTCTCTACTGCTTCTGGCTTTTCGATTTTGGCAATAATGCGAGTATCCGTTCCTGATTGATTAATGATTTGGCGCAATTCTTTGATATCTGATGCTTTACGCACAAATGAAAGTGCTATCCAATGTAACTCATGCTTTAAGGCAAAGTCTAGATCTACCAAATCTTTCTCTGTTAAGCTTGGCATTGAGATCTTTGTGTTTGGTAAGTTTACCCCCTTCTTAGATGAGAGTGGGCCACCATGTAACACCTTTACTTTTACATTCTTAATCAAATCGGTTTCTAATACTTCTAGCATTAGTTTTCCGTCATCAATCAATACTCGTTCACCAACGTTTACATCACGTGGAAACTCTTTATAGGTTAAGTATACCTTTTCTTGAGTACCAACCATTGGTTCTGTTGTGATGATGAATTCGTGTCCATCTGGTAAATCGATGTGGTTATTCTCTACCTCACCAATTCTAATTTTTGGACCTTGTAAATCACCTAAAATGGCTGTGTGTGTATCTAGTTCTTGATCAATTTCACGAACTCGTTCTATTACTTGAAGATGATCTTCGTGACTGCCATGTGAGAAGTTGATTCTACAAACGTTTACCCCATTTGTAATCAACTCTTTCAATTGCTCCTTAGAAGCTGTTGCAGGCCCAATGGTAGCAACAATTTTAGTTCTGTTTTTAAGTCGATTCATTCTACAACAATATTTTGAATGGATTTTGTCTTGGTTTGGTCTACTTCAAAAGCAGTTAATACGGTATCGATCTCTTTTATTTGACCTTGAATGGTTGGAATATCCAACATGTCCGTCATTCCATCAATCACAAAAAGATAATCAGCTTGCTTTAAATCTGGCAGCAAAAACGCTTCTTCTCCTCTATTAGCCAATAACCAAAACGCATAATGGTCTTCTGGCTCTTGCCATTTAAAACAGGCATGATGAGAGGGTTTTTTACCAGCAGATTCGTAATCTTCTAAACGGGTAAATGCGCAGTCAAGCGCCTTATTGAGTGCCCATGCAAGACGATAGTCTTTTTGGTGAGAAGCGATCCCAATGGCGATGAAATCTGATTCATCTTCCCATTCTAAACGGTACTTCGACATAGTAATGAACGAATGTACAGATTTAGAATTAACCGCTTTGGTGGAAGGTGTTACTTAAACATTATCTACCTGTTTAAGTGCTTTATTCGCAGCTTCTTGCTCAGCCTTCTTTTTTGATGTTCCAATTCCTTCACCAAGTTCAACATCGTCTACATATACCTTACTAAGGTATCGTTTGTATTGATCTCTTGTTGGGTGTTCACCTGTTTCGAATCGAATCTGCTTTCGCTCTTTCTGAGTCCACTCGATCAACCTACTCTTTGGATCAAACGGACGTTCCTCTGCTAAATCTAGTTTGATGAGTTTATTGATGATATGTGATTCGAATACCTCTTTACTCTTGGCATAACCTTGTTCTAAGTACATGGCTCCCACCAAGGCTTCTAAAGCATTTCCTCCTACTGAAGTATTCTTAGGGTCTTGCTCTAGCCTAGCTTCTACCAATTGTTCTAAGCCTGTTGAAATGGCTGATCTGTTCAGTGTTTTTCGGCTTACAATAATCGCTCGCTTTTGTGTTAAGAAACCTTCGAATTCATCAGGATACTGTTCATACAAATACTCTGATGCGAGTAAGTCTAACACTGCATCTCCTAAAAATTCTAAACGCTCATTGTTGGCTTCTGGCTCTTCGTAAGCAGATTTGTGTTGAACTGCTTGTATGTACAAACTCGCATCACTTGGCACAAACCCGAAATGTTGTTGAACGTAAGAAATAACAGGGTGTTTCTCAGTTGAAGACTCTTCAGACTGGAACAGCGATTTGATAAACCCTAACAAGGCTTACTCTTCAAACTTTTTGAAAATCACTGAAGCGTTGTGTCCACCAAATCCGAATGTATTAGACAACGCAGCTCTCACAGTACGCTTTTCTGCTTTATTGAAGGTTAACTTCAAGTTGCTGTCAATTTCTTCATCTGGTGTCGAATGATTGATCGTTGGAGGAACGATGTCATTCTTTACTGCTAAGATAGTTGCGATAGATTCAACCGCTCCAGCAGCCCCCAGTAAGTGGCCTGTCATAGACTTAGTAGATGAAATGTTCATCTTGTACGCCTGATCGCCAAATACTTGAGTAATTGCTTTTGTTTCTGCGATATCTCCTAACGGTGTACTAGTACCATGAACATTGATATAATCAATATCATCATAGGTTAGTACCCCATACGTATCGTCAATCGCATTCTTCATTACGTTGGTAGCACCTAAACCTTCTGGATGTGGAGCAGTAATGTGATGTGCATCTGCACTCATACCACCACCAACAACTTCGGCATAGATTTTAGCACCACGTGCTTTTGCATGTTCTAATTCTTCTAGAATAATAGCTCCAGCACCTTCTCCCATTACAAAACCATCGCGCTCTTTATCGAACGGACGAGAAGCAGATTCTGGACTATCGTTTCTAGTAGATAAAGCTTGCAGTGCGTTGAAACCTCCAATACCAGTTTCGTTAACTGCTGCTTCTGAACCACCACCAATAATGATATCAGCTTTTCCTAAACGGATGTACGTTAATGCATCAATTAATGCATTGGTACTTGAAGCACAAGCTGATACTGTGCTAAAGTTTGGCCCTCTAAACCCGTATCGCATTGAAATGTTACCAGATGCAATATCTGCAATCATGCGCGGGATAAAGAACGGGTTGAAGCGTGGCGTTCCATTTCCTTGAACGTATCCACGAACTTCTTCTTGGAAAGTTTCTATTCCACCAATACCAGATCCCCAGATAACACCAACGCGATCTACGTTAACATTTTCAGCAGAGATACCAGCATCTTTAACGGCTTCGTCAGAAACAACCAAAGCATACTTTGAGAATAAATCAAGACGTCTTGCTTCTTTACGATCAAAGAAAGCACCGAGGTCAAAACCTTTGACCTCGCATGCAAATTTTGTCTTGAAGTTGGTTGTATCAAAATAGGTAATTGGCGCACCGCCACTTTTACCAGCAATTAAACCTTGCCAATACTCTTCGGCACTGTTTCCGATGGGCGTTAACGCTCCTAATCCTGTTACAACTACTCGTCTTAATTTCATCTCTAAAAATGGAAAAGTTTGTAAACTCCTTATTAGCTTACGTGTCCATTGATGTACGTTACAGCTTCGCCTACCGTAGCGATGTTTTCTGCTTGATCATCTGGAATAGCGATATTGAATTCTTTCTCGAATTCCATGATCAATTCAACTGTATCTAATGAATCAGCACCTAGATCATTAGTAAAAGAAGATTCAAGAGTTACTTCGCTCTCATCAACACCTAATTTATCTACGATGATTGCTACTACTTTTGACTTGATATCAGACATGTTGTGTGATTTTTAAGTTTAAATCGGCTGCAAAGAAAAAGAAAAAGCTGAATTGCAACTAATTTTTTTAAAACCTCCTCAATAATAAGCAGTTACATCTTCCAAAGGCTTCCTTTTCAGGTCTGGAACCATCGTATTTTCTGCTGGTTTTCCAACTGGAATCAACAGAAATGGTTGCTCTTCTTTGGGCCTGTTCAAGATACGTTTTAAAAATATCATGGGGCTTGGTGTATGCGTTAAAGCTACTAAACCGGCATGATGTATAGCTGCGAGTAAAAAACCAGACGCTAATCCAACTGACTCATTGGTGTAGTATGTCTGTCTTTTCTCACCTTCTTCAATTTCAAATGCTTTCTTCATTACTACGATTAAATAAGGCGCATGTTCCAAATATGGCTTAATATGATTGGTACCAAGTGGTTTTAAATCGCCCAACCACTCGTCATTCATGCGCCTATGGTAATTCTCATACTCCTCTTTTTCAGCAGCTTCTCGAATTTTCTTTTTCATCTCAGGGTCAGAAACAACACAAAATGTCCAAGGCTGTTTATGTGCCCCGCTTGGTGCAGTTGAAGCAGCTTTGATGATGTTATTGATTACCTCAATGGGAATTGGCTCATCTGAAAACTTGCGAACACTGCGTCTTGAATCTATCCACTGGTGGAATTCTTCGGCACGTGTTTTTATCTCATCATCACTATATGTAGTAGGATTATACGGTACAAATGAATCTGCTTCCATGTGCTATTTGCTTTGCGTGTCAATTTATTGAAAGTTTGGGAAGACTGCATCCATTTCAATCGTACTACTTTTGTCGCATGACAAACAAAAAGCATCGTTTAGCCATTTTCGCCTCTGGATCTGGAACCAATGCAGCGGCCATTATTGATTATTTCAAAGATCATACTAGTGTAGAGGTTGGTTTGGTGTTATGTAATAAGCCTGGAGCAGGTGTTATAGAACGTGCATTTCAGCGAGATGTAAAAACCATTGTATTTTCTAAAGAAGATGTGGCGTCTCAAGAAATATTAACCATCTTGAAAGATCATGAAATCGATTTTATTGCTTTAGCTGGTTACTTATGGTTGATTCCTTCATATCTAGTTGATGCTTTTCCGAATAGAATTGTTAACATTCACCCAGCACTTTTACCTAATTATGGTGGTAAAGGAATGTATGGTATGAACGTGCACAAAGCAGTAATTGCCAATAATGAAGCAGAAAGTGGAATTACCATACATTATGTTAATGAGGCTTATGACGAAGGTGCGATTATACAACAAGCCACATGTGCGCTAACACCAGAGGATACACCAGAAACACTTGCTGCTAAAATTCACACCTTAGAATACGAACACTTTGCTCCTACTCTTGAACGAGAAATACTTGCCTTATGAACTTTGATTTAAAAGAGATTATTTCTGCCACCATGGTATTATTTGCTGTGGTAGATATTATAGGTGCTATTCCTTTGATTATTGATTTACGCCAGAAAGTAGGACACATTCAAAGTGAAAAAGCCAGTATTGCTGCGGCTGTCATCATGATTTTGTTTGTTTTCTTGGGTGAGAGTATTTTGAACTTAATTGGAATTGATGTGAACTCATTCGCGGTTGCAGGTTCGTTCATTTTATTCTTCTTAGCACTAGAAATGGTTTTAGGCGTAAATCTGTTTAAAGATGATATTCCAGATTCTGCTGCGGTATTCCCATTGGCATTTCCATTGATTGCAGGAGCTGGAAGTTTAACTACTATTCTTTCGTTACGTGCAGAATTCCATAAAGAGAACATTATTGTAGCCATCTTACTCAACATACTCATTGTGTATGCAGTACTAAAAGCTTCTAAGAAGATTGAAGATTTTATCGGTAAAAATGGAATTACCATTATCCGAAAAGTATTTGGGGTGGTTTTATTAGCTATTGCTGTAAAATTGTTTGCAGGTAATATCTCTACCTTGATTAAATAAACCATACATGGGACTAAAAGCAATCTTAGCCAAACCTTATGCAGCTTCTCTGGTAAAGAAAATGCGTAAGAAGCATGAAAACCCAATTGACTCTCAGCAGGATACATTTCGTTTGTTGCTAGAGAAAGCAAAGCACACTGCTTTTGGGAAGGATCATGATTTTGGCAACATACAATCGTATGAAGATTGGAAAACAAAGGTTCCCGTACGTGACTATGAAGGTTTAAAAAGTTATGTAGAGCGAATTATTGATGGTGAAGATGATGTGTTATGGCCAGGCAAACCAGCCTATTTCTGTAAAACATCTGGAACAACTTCTGGCGCTAAGTTTATTCCATTAACTACAGATGCTGTTCCACTGCATGTACATGCCGCTAAAATGGCCTTGTTGTGCTATGTGAACGAAACTGGGAACGCTAACTTCTTAGATGGTAAAATGATCTTCTTACAAGGCAGCCCTGAGCTAGATGAAAAAGGAGCCATTCCAACAGGAAGGTTAAGTGGAATTACTGCCCATTGGGTTCCGAATTATTTGCAAAAAAACAGATTACCAAGCTGGGACACCAATTGTATTGAAGAATGGGAAGAAAAAGTGGATGCAGTGGTTGACGAAACCGTATCTGCCGATATGCGCCTAATTAGTGGTATTCCGGCTTGGATGCAAATGTATTTTGAACGTTTGCTCGAAAAATCGAATGCAAATACCATTGGTGAGCTTTTCCCTAATTTTTCGTTGTTCGTATATGGTGGAGTGAATTATGAACCCTATCGCCCCATTTTTCAAAAGTTGATGGGGAAGGATATTGCTGCTGTAGAGACTTTTCCTGCCTCTGAAGGATTCATTGCCTACCAAGATTCTCAGAAAGAAAGAGGCCTGCTCTTAAACCTTGAAGGAGGCATCTTTTTTGAGTTCATTCCATTGAATGAGATTCATGATGAAAACCCTACTCGCTTATCATTAGCCGATGTTGAACTAGATGTAAACTATGCACTAATTCTCAACACCAACTCTGGCTTGTGGGGATATAATATAGGTGACACCGTAAAGTTTGTAAGTTTAAAACCACACCGCTTGGTAGTAACTGGACGTATCAAGCACTTTACTTCTGCTTTTGGAGAACACGTTATTGCCGAGGAAGTAGAGAGCACCATGCAGGAAGTAATGGAGCTTTTTCATATAGAAGTACGTGAGTTTCATTTAGCTCCCCAAGTGAGCCCCAAAGAGGGTGAACTACCTTACCACGAATGGTTTATTGAATTTGAAACTACTCCTCCAAATATGGATGCATTCAAAGCCAAAATGGATGCATTGATGTGTAGCAAGAACCCTTACTACTTAGACTTGATTGAAGGTAATATCTTACAACCCTTGAAAATTACGCGTATACAATCTGGTGGTTTCAATGCCATGATGAAAAGCCGTGGTAAGCTAGGTGGTCAAAATAAAATTCCTCGTTTAGCAAACGATAGATCCGTAGCTGAGTTGTTGGAAGGGTTTAGGGGGTAAGTTCAAACTAGTCAGTATATCTTGACTTGATATATAACTCAAAAATTTCAATCATTCCTTTGTTCTCTATTTTCCTTAATCTCTCTAAGGTTAAGCCTGCAACTTTAAATATCTCATCTTTCATCTTGTCCTTCTCCATTTGTCGAGGCTCATCATGCCAGCTGCTATCTAGTTCTATAAACAGCTCTGGCATGTGATTGTCAGAATTTACAATACACAAATCAAGAGTTGACTTATAGAAAAAGTCAGCTACTTCTTTACTTAACAATTTGCAAACTTTCGGGCTTACTATTGTACTTAATGCTGTATTTGGTAAAAGAATTGAGTCTGGCAGGACATTTTGAGCCGCAAGGAACAACTCTTTTTCTTGAGGTGAGTTGAAAATTGATTTCTCAAAAACCAAACATCCACTCTCTCCCACATTAATATCAAGGCTAGCACTAAGCCTTTGATTATCAATTCTTTTTTGAGCCTCTTCATCATCTTTAATAAGAAAATTTTTAGCCTTTTCATCATTCGGAAGATGGATCGCATAAGCCACTTCGGGATGTTTATCGAACAAATACTTAGTTAGCTTTTCTTGAGCCTTTTCAGCAAGTTTGAATTTGGAATTTTGAGATTTGTGAATTTCAAAAATTCTTTTTGCTACGAGGTAAAGATCGTCATTAGACTCGTTTTCATGTCTCTTTATTTCGTCTATAAATACACTTTCAAAGACTGAAAAAGTTGGATGATCAGCAAGTATACTAGCATTATCATCATTACTAAGAACTTTGTGTAACTCAGTCCATTCTTTACCTTCTAAGTACTGCAAACAATCTTCCGCTGGATTCATAGTTATTCTATCTAAAGTCTCAAAGGTAAATGCCAAGTAACTAAATTTGCCTACTGCTTTAGCTTTGACCAAAATGACAGAATCTGAATTCAAGTCTATACCCGCTTATTTTTCGCAATTATCAACTCTAGATCTTGTCGATCACATAACCCAAATTGGCCATAACGGTATTTTCCACTTTCGAAATACTTCCACTTTGGAATTCTCTTCACCATATCTGGAAGATCATCATTAAATGATATAATGCATATGATCTTGTGACCATGTTCAATTGAATCTATTGGTAGAATTCCATTCCAAATAGAATGTTTTACTTCCGCATTCACTTCAATTGGTTGATCTGGGTTATCAAGATCAAACAGACAATTATAGGTTTTCGGGATCGGCATATCACAATACCCATAACCACAGTATGCAATTATCTCATTATCCGATTTATTCCATTTATAATAGCTTTCAATCGGTACTTTGTTTATTCTCGGCTTACTAATTGGCAATTGACGCTCTCTTTGGTAAAACTTCTGCAGTTCCAATTGCAATAATTGGCAGTACTCTATCTTCTCTTGGACAATCAATTTCTTTTAGCATAGTTAGAAGGAGTTCGCTTTGAATTAAAACAAAAAAAGGCTCACCTTTCGATGAGCCTTTTATGATATTCATTTAATGCCTAGTATACGGTAATGCGCTCTGTGTAACGTTCTCCGTCTAATATAACGTTTACAAAGTACGTTCCCTGGCTTAGTTCGTTCAAGTCGAGTGATTCACGAACCACAGTACCCATTGAGTTCCACTCTTTGGTAGATACCAACTTACCTGTAAAGTCTACTACCTGAATGGTAATGTTATCTGCTGTGTTCTCACTGATTTCAATGTTTAGATCACCATGAGTTGGATTAGGATATAGTCTCACTGTAAATGGTTTACTAATCCCTTTCACACCTAATAATGCATCTATGTTCACTGTATCAGAGTTTACACAACCTGCTGCCGAAGTAACAGTAACCCAAACGGTAGTGTCTTGAACAAAGTCTAACTCTAATGATGATCCTGTAACACCTGTACTCCATACGTGGTTATCTACATTATTACCTGTTGTTAACGTAACAAGTGATGGTGCCCCGTAAGCCGTATCGCTTCCTAGATCTACTACTGGTAAAGGATTCGCAAACCCAACAGTAGCTATATCATTATTGGTACATCCATTCATATCTGTAACAGTAACTTCATAGTTACCAGTTGATACGTTTGAAATTTGGTCTCCAGCAGTTCCATTTGCCCACTGGAACGACTCACCGCCATTTCCACCTGTTACAGTTACTAACACATTTCCACCTACAGTATCACCCTCACATGTAACATCTGTAATGGTAAACACAAATTCAATGGAATCTGGTTGTGTAATTTGAACGGTATCAACTACCTCGCAACCATAAACATCTGTTGTTGTTACAAAATGCTCTCCGCCACTTAGTGAAGTGTTTTGAGCACTTAATTCTCCGTTACTCCACTCAAACGAGTAAGGAGCCGTTCCGCCTGTTGCCACAACCTCAGCCTCTCCGTCTGCTACTCCATAACATGAAGCACCTGACAAATTGTTTACCACAGCATCTATTTGAGCTGGATCAACAATAGTTACTGAACCAATACCTGTACATCCAGAAGCATCTGTAGCTGTTACACTATACGTTCCTGAAGAAACTCCTGTAATTACATCGGTTAATTGTCCGCTTGACCATTCGTAAGAGAATACTCCTACACCACCAGTAGCAATTGCAGTTGCTCCTGCATCTGAATCACCAAAGCAATTTGGTAAGCTATCTATTTGTGTTGTTACTGCAATTTGAGCAGGTTGCGTAATGGTTACAGATCCTGAAACATAACAGTAGTTTATATCCGTTACGGTATAGTTATATACACCTGCCGACAAACCTGTAATTGAGCTTGTTACACCACCATTATCCCAAGCGTAGGTGTAAGGAGTAGTACCGCCAGAAACAGCTAATGAAGCGCCTCCGTTTGATAAGCCATTACAGCTTACATTACT
>DIYR01000063.1 GCA_002429085.1 Flavobacteriales bacterium UBA6049 | reverse complement strand
GTAGTAAAGTATACATCTGAATTTGGCCCAGGATCAAAATCCAATTACAAACTGATATTTTATGATACCATAAATACATTTCGGGGATACTATTCCCCTTTTCTAGGATTTGGTCAGATTTACATTCAAGACGAAAACTCTTTATCCATTGACTTTCAAGAAATTGACTTGAGAAAAAGTTTACCAGATAGTATACTCGTTGGATCAGATGCGTGGATGGTATTAAGATGATAAGTGTATGTGAAACATTGCATGAGTTTATTATTTTCTGACTTTCACAAACAATATCGGAAACCTCGAATTAATGAACCCCAAGAAAGATTCGTAAAAAAGATTAAAATGTTGTAATCTGGTATTGTTCAATCAACATGAGTAAATTCATCACCATACTATTGCTACTTACTACCATAGGTGGTTTTGCACAAGATTGCAATCCCCCTACCTGTAGTTTTGCTATGTTATCAATTGACAACTCAGAATTACAAAATTGTAAAGATAGCATGGGGCAAAAACAAGGTTGGTGGATATTATATGATACCGCTAATATTTACTTCCCCTTAAAGATAGGAGATTTTAAATCAAATTCATTCTATCGAGGAGAATATGCTATTGGTCAGTATAAAAATGACACAAAAATCGGGATTTGGAAATCCTTTTACTCTGATGGCTGTGTAAGCGAAATCAACCAAACTGTAGTTTTTGAAGAAGATGGTTCTGTGTTAATTAAGGACTTTCCTAATAACGAAACAAGGTATAACCCCGACAGCAGTATTGTACGCTCAAGGGTAAGGATACCTAACAACGAAACAGTTAATATTGAATGCCTAAACCGCACATGCCAAGGTTACTATAAAGGTAGCACCTGCACAGAGTCTTTTCCTGTATCATTACTTCCTTTCTATCAGCAAAGGTTGATTTCAGGAGAGTATTCCATGCAAATCAAACGATTAAAAGCACAATTGAAAGACTAGTAACACCTAATCAAAATCGTTCGATATAATCTAAAACACCATTTATTCTGGCTCTCGTATTGAGCCTAACTAGTTATGATCATCCATTACAAAATGAAAAACACATCATCAGTACTACTTATACTCCCCTTCCTATTTGTTTGTTGTAGGGCAACTAACATGGCTAAAGAAGTTACTGTTCCTGATGTAGTTACCACAGAATATAGTGATACGCTATCACTAGAAATCAACGCAATTAATTTGAGCGAAGACATGAGTATTGTGTCTACCAAAAACGATGAAATTTTAATCCTTTTGTATGAAAAGTCAGATTCTACCACACTAAGTAAACCACTATTTTCTAAGCAACTCATATTTGATCAAAAGTCCTCAAAAAGGCAATTTCACTTCCCTGTAACCAACAATCAAGCGAATACTGCCTTGCTCCTCTTCTTTATTGAACTCGATTATGATATCACTGTAGAGCAAATAGATCCAGTTATTCGAATTCATCATAAAACAATCGTAGAAGCCTATAAAAACAAAGACCGATCTACCATTCAAAACTATCTTGGAAGCGAAGACCTGCTTGGGGTTCAACAAATAACCGAACTTCCCACTGAATTCATTTTCAATGGAACATATAAGTTAGATAGGTACGAATACCTTCTAAACATAAAGCATAAAAAACCTTCTTAAAACAGTTAAACCTCACTATATGACAGAAATTGACTTCAAAGATTTCTGGGAAAATGAATATCCTGAATCGTTTCCTATTAGCCACGAATTAAAATGGGTATATCCACATCGTTGGTTCAGAATACATAGTTTACCAAACTCTAAAAGATATGCTGACTCTTTAGAGGAATACAACGTTATCTTAAATAGGCAAAATAACCTGATTAATGATCTAATTGGAGAAGGAACTGAAATAGCGGTTGCATTTGGAATGTATACAGATGACCTAACCAATGATAATTATAAAGAACTAGCCGATTTTGGAAAATTTCAGAAAATCTATTCTATCGATTTACATCAAGAACGCCCCAGAGAATATGACTCTAGCTATTTTCTAGATGTTTTTGTCAAAATTGAACAATGGCAAAAAGGCAAGCGTAATGAATTGCTTAAAGCAATTGCCGATGATAAAATAAGAGCAATGTTTATCTGCCCATCAAAACAGTGTATTGTTGCTCCTTATGATGGAGGTGTAGATATAATAGTTGAATCTACTGAAAAACGGAACCAAATACGACATAGATACAAGGAATGGCTTTCCAATAGAGACGATTTAATGTGAGAGAACGTACGTCTAAAAATAATGGGGGAACATCTATTTCTTTTCTCCCCAATAAACGTTGCTTATTTTCCGTTTGCACGTTACAAAATGAATTTATCTTCATATTGGGAATCGTAATGCTACAGGAATATGAACATTGTATTTATACAAACAGGAGGTACTATTGACAAAGACTACCCTCACAGTTCAAAAGGGTGGGCTTTTGAATTTGGAGAGCCAGCTACAAAACGAATTTTGGAGAAGTTAAATCCCTCGTTTAACTATCAGGTAGTGACTGCTTTTCAAAAAGACAGCCTAGAGGTAACAGATGAAGATAGAAGGACATTAGTAAAACTTATCATAGAAAGCGGTGAGAACAAATTCATTATTACACACGGCACTGATACTATTATTGAAACAGCTAACTATTTACAAAACCACATAAGCAACAAGCTTGTTGTTCTTACTGGAGCCATGAGACCTGAAAGATTTTCCAATTCTGAAGCTCCTATTAATTTAGGTTGTGCAATAGCCACTGCTAACCTCATGCAACAAGGTATTTTTATTGCCATGCATGGTATTGTAAAAGAGGTTTCCGAAATCAAAAGAAGTTTAGAAACTGGTAAATTCTATTAGAAACATACCATATCTATATGTGAGAGGTACCTGTTAACTATCCTATCTACAAGCATTAAAAGTAACTACATTTACAAATAGCAAGAAACATGTATAAAGAACAACTCATTCAGACTCATCATAGAATTGCCCCCTATATCCATAACACACCTATTCTATCGTCTCGGCTTATAAACGATTTAATAGGAGCCGATCTTGTTTTTAAATGCGAGAATTTCCAAAAAATGGGAGCCTTTAAAATGAGAGGGGCCACAAATGCAATTATGCAATTATCGGATAAGCAAAAACAACAAGGAGTTGTAACCCATTCTTCTGGCAACTTTGCCCAAGCTTTATCCTTAGCCGCACAAAGCCTTGGTGTTAAAGCATACATTGTAATGCCTAATACAGCGCCAGAGGTCAAAAAAAATGCAGTAAGAGGATATGGTGGTGAAATTGTAGAATGTGAGCCCACCCTAACCGCAAGAGAAAACGCGGCAAACGAAATTGCCGAAAGATCAGGTGCTACCTTTATTCATCCTTCTAACGATTTCAACGTGATTCTTGGTCAAGGTACTGCCGCTAAAGAGTTGTTAGAAGAACAGCCCGATTTGCAATACATATTTACTCCAATTGGAGGTGGCGGGCTAGTTGCAGGAACTATTATCGCGACTACCTATTTTGGCAAAAACTGCAAAGTTATTAGTGGAGAGCCCTTTGAAGTAGATGATGCATACCGTTCTTTACAAAGTGGAGTTATTGAATCGAACAAAACCACCAACACAATTGCCGATGGACTAAAAACACAATTGGGTGACATCAACTTTCCAATCATTAAAGATGGTATTGAACGTATTATTCGCGTGTCTGAGCAAGAAATAGTCAATGCCATGCAATTAATCTGGGAGCGCTTGAAAATTGTTTGCGAATCATCTGCTGCCGTTGCGCTGGCTGCGCTTATAAAAGAGAAGGAACATTTTAAGGGGAAAAGTATTGGTATAATTATCTCCGGAGGAAATGTAGATCTAGCCAAATTACCATTTTAGTTCTCTCTTAAATCTATCACCATCTTTCACTTAGTTTTACCTCTTAACTACAAACTGATATTTATATCCTCATGAACTGCAAAAATTGCGGACATACATTTGAAGGTAATTTCTGTAGCAACTGCGGACAAAAAACTTCGGTTGGAAGAATCAACCTAAAAAGCTTTTCAAACGAGTTAGCAGAAGGAATTTTTCAGATAAACAGAGGTTTTTTCTTTACAATCAAAGAACTTTTCACAAGGCCCGAAGTCAGTATTCAAGAGTATCTAGATGGAAAAAGGAAAAGTCATTTTAAACCAATAGCCTACGTCCTACTTCTGTCTACTGTTTATTTTCTCATCTCTAAATTAGCAGATCAGGGTACGCTTATCGCAAACTTCTTTGTAGGCTTCACATCCTACAATTCGAGTAAGAGCATTGAAATGTCGCCAGTCATTGCATGGTTTACAGAAAACTATGCCTACACAACGCTATTTCTTCTGCCAATCTTTTCATTAAGTTCATTTCTATTATTCTATAAACACAAGAAAAATTACCTAGAACATGTTGTGCTAAACGCCTACATTACAGGTCAACAAGCTATCATCTATTCGGTGTTTATCCTATTATCGATATTCATCAACCACCAAATTCTAGAATTACTCTCAGAGCTCATTTCTGTTGGGTATAACTATTGGGTTTATAAGCGATTCTTCCACAAGGAAAGTGGCATCAAGAATCTTATTCTAACTACCCTTACATACATCTATTACATTCTAATTGTCTCTGGATTACTCTTACTGATTTTATACTTGGTATAAAGCCTAGTTTTGCCTGCATTAAATAGGAACCTCCATGCCCGATGTAAGCTATGAAATTTAACCCATTTGTTTTGCTCGTTGCACTTGTTCTTTTTACACAATGCAACGACTCAGCTCCCAATAAGGTTGTTAAGCCTAGAAAGAAAAATACTCCTTCTATTCCTTATACAGTAATGGATCATATTCCACATGATGTAAATGCTTTTACCGAAGGTTTTTTCATTCACAATGGGCAATTATTTGAAAGCACAGGCTCACCAGAATACCTTCCTAACTCCGAATCAGTATTTGGTATTGTTGATACAACCACAGGTGTAATAACACCTTCTGTAACCTTGAATAGAAAGCACTACTTTGGTGAGGGAATTACGTTATTGAACGGCAAAATTTACCAACTGACTTACTTATCGCAAACTGGATTTATCTACGATGCTACATCCTACAAGCAAATAGGAACATTCACAATTCCATCAAAAGAAGGTTGGGGAATGACCACAGATGAAAAATACCTCATTATGTCTGATGGAACATTTAAACTCAGTTACCTAGATCCAGAAACAATGACCGTTATTCGTCAAGTAAGTGTAGCAGAAAACGGTTATGCCAAAAAGAATTTAAACGAACTAGAATACATCAATGGGTTTATCTATGCCAATGTTTGGATGACCAATAACATCGTGAAAATTGATCCAGAAACGGGCCAAGTAGTTGGAAAAATGAACTTGGATAAATTAGCCCAGAACAATAAATCTTTCTACCCTAATTCAATGGAAATGAACGGTATTGCGTTCGATGAGGAAAACAACCTTCTTTACGTTACTGGAAAATTATGGGGAAGAACGTATCGTTTGAAGCTGAACAACATCTAACTTTTCACTAACCAAGTAACCACCGTCCAGCTTATTTCTTACATTCTTGTTCTTGGTTTAATTATTCTTTGGTAGCAACTATTGATACTTGTGCATAGTCGATTTTTCAATTAGTCTCAACAAATAGTAACTTCAATTAGTAAGTACACTCATCCACAATTCATTAAGCAAAACGGTAAATCTCATTCGCTTCAAACTGCAAACCATTAGGGCATTATTGGGGTTACTTTCGCAAACGAAATAACAATCAGGAAACCATTTTTTATGAATTCTCAGAAAGATCAGCTGCTCGAATATCTTTCACCCCTTCGCGAACAATTACTCAACCATCCGCTCTACCAAGAAATTAACGAACTAGAAACACTACACTTATTCATGGAACACCATGTGTTTGCTGTGTGGGATTTTATGTCGTTATTAAAAAAGCTGCAATTAGAGTTAACCTGTACAACCATACCTTGGATTCCTAAAGGAGAACCTAAAACGCGTAGGCTCATTAACGAAATTGTTTTTGGAGAAGAAAGTGATGTAGATGCCAATGGGAACACCTCAAGTCACTATGAAATGTACATATCTGCCATGCGTTCAGCAGGAGCATCTACTAATAGTGTAGAACTTTTTGTTCGCTCCTTACAAGAAGGAATGACCTGGCGAGAAGCTTCTGAAGTGGCTCAAGTACCTTACGATGCCAACCGATTTATTTCGTTTACCATGAATAGTATTGAGAGTGGTAAACTGCATGAAGTAGCTGCTTCATTTGCATTAGGTAGAGAAGATTTAATCCCAGGTATGTTCACCGGCATTGTAAGAGATTTAAATCAAAATCAGCAGTTAGAACCAATGCTCTATTACCTAGAGCGACATATTGAACTAGATGGCGATGAACATGGCGATTTAGCTTGGGAAATGCTGTTTGAGCTCTGCGGAAATGATAAATTAAAATGGGCAGAAGCCAAACAAGCGGCAGCCAATTCGCTATTAGAACGTATACAATTGTGGGATGGCATATTGAAGCTATCTCGTAAACAAAAAGAAGCTCTTGAGCTAACTGATTAAATTCATTTGGCGAAGCGCTTGAATTTCGGTTAAATTTGAGCGCATGCGCCTGAGAACTCTCTTCGTATTCCTAATTGTTTGCTATTGGAACCTAGCCTTAGGACACAAGGAAATTCACTCGGATCATTTCTTTGTACCCAATCATGGGCAATTCCATGATGATGTGCGTTTTAAGCACACCATTCAAGCAGGAGCACTCTTCGTAACAGATAATGCACTTGTTTATCATTTGTATGATGCAGCAAAACGATCAGAGTGGCATATCAATGGAAATTTCCCTAAAGATAGTTCGGCAATAGTTGATGCACATGCCTTTGCTATGCGCTGGCTTGGAGCTCAAACTCCAAAAATCAAGGCCGCAGAGAAATTAGCATCACACCACAACTACTTCTTAGGTAGCGATGAATCTAAATGGAAGGGAAACATACCATTATTTGAAAAAGCCATTCTTAGCGATTTATATCCTGATATAGATGCGCACTTCTACGTAAAAGATGACCTGTTTAAATACGATTTTGTTGTTGCACCCAATGCAGATGCTAATACCATCAAATGGAAATATGACGGAATAGATAAACCTAAAATCAAAGGCAAAACCATTCAGCTAAAAACCGCTCTCGGAAAAATTGTTGAATACGAACCTTACGCTTTTCAGGTAATAGAAGGCGATACGATTTCTGTTCCGTGTTTTTACCAAGAAGAAAACGGAGTCTTTAGTTTTCAATTTCCTAGTGGCTACAATGAGTCTATTGAACTAGTTATTGATCCTACACTTATTTTCTCTTCTTTCTCTGGTTCTACAGCTAACAACTTTGGTTATACTGCCACTTTTGATGCTTTTGGATTTCTCTACTCCGGGAGTTCAGCCTTTGGTTTAGGATACCCAACAACACTTGGTGCATATCAAATTAATTTTGCTGGTGGAACTGGAGTAGGAACCGGAGTAGATATTGCCATTTCTAAATGGGATACGAATGGTACCTCATTGATTTATTCAACCTATTTAGGAGGTAATAGCGATGAGTTACCACATAGCTTAATTGTGAATGATCAGTTAGAGTTATTAGTAATGGGAACTACCAGCTCACTCAATTACCCAACAGTTGCTAATTCTTATGACACATCTTTTAACCTAGGTTCAACCGTAACACCAATTACCTTAGGTGGTTTAGGCATTAATTACGTTAATGGATCTGACATTATTGTAACCAAATTCAATGCCTCAGGGTCAGATATTTTGGGGTCTACATACCTTGGTGGAACCGGAAACGATGGTTTAAACCTAGGGGCTACTAGCTTCAATTATGCCGATGAGGTACGTGGTGAAGTTTTGATTGATAATGCTGGTGATATCTATGTAGTAAGCGCCACAAGGTCTTCAGATAATCCTATGCCTAGTCCATCTTTTCAAACAACTGCCGTAAGTTCTAATGGTACATCTGATGGAATTATCTATAAATTGAATAACAACTTAACCGACTTACAATGGTCCGCATATTTAGGTGGAACTGAAAACGATGCAATCTATTCTGTAGCTCTTAATCAGCAACAAAACATTATTGTTTCTGGGGGAACTAATTCAGGCTCTTTCCCCACTACACCACAGGCATTTGATGTAGTATACAATGGAGCCATAGATGGTTTTGTTACTGAAATAGCTTCTGACGGATCTCAAATAATTGCTTCGAGCTACTATGGTTCATCGGCTTATGACCAATCGTATTTTGTAGAAGTAGATAATAATGATTTCGTTTATCTATTTGGTCAAACTTCAGCACCTACCAATAACCTCATTTCAAATGCCATTTATAATGATCCTAACGGAGGTCAATTTGTTGTAAAGTTCCATCCTGAGTTAGATTCAATTACATGGAGTACCAGATTCGGTACTGGTGATGGAGACCCAGATATATCTCCAACAGCCTTTTTGGTAGATTTATGTAATGCTATTTACATCAGCGGGTGGGGAAGTTCGCTTTTTCCAGGTGATCCGCTGGGTACCAATGGACTTGATACTGCTGGAGGTCCCATTCAAGGAACTACTGATGGAAACGACTTCTATCTGGCTGTTATTGCAGACGATGCTTCACAACTTACCTATGGAACATTTTTCGGTGGTTCAGCTTCAGAACATGTAGATGGCGGCACAAGTAGGTTTGATAGAAAAGGAAAAGTTTATCAAGCAGTGTGTGCTGGCTGTGGCGGAACAAGCGATTTTCCAACACTTCCTAATCCAGGTGCTGTGTCAAACACCAATAATGCTGGTAATAGTTGTAACCTAGCAGTGTTTAAGATCGATTTCTTGTTACCAATTGTAGTTGCCGACTTCTTAACCGATGCCCAAGGCTGTGCTCCATACAACGCCAGCTTTAACAACCTAAGTTTAACACAATCTGCCACCACTTTCTTTTGGGATTTTGGAGATGGAACTACGTCAACCGCTACCAATCCATCTCATTTGTACACACAAGGTGGTACTTATGATGTAACGCTTGTTGTTAGCGATAATAACACCTGTAATCTTAGCGACACACTTACTAAAACTATTACAGTACTGTCTGATACCAGTTATAGTTTACCTAATGATACCGTATGCTGGATGGATCCTACCATCATTGGTTTTGCACCGGGCCAAGTTCCTCCTGGCACATCTATACAATGGCTTCCCACTACGTTCTTAAACAATTCATCCATAGCCAACCCAACCATTACCACACCTAGTAATCAGAGTTATACCATACTTTTAGATAATGGAACTTGTGTTGACACCGCATTTGCAAGAGTTATAGTAGACAGTGTTATTGTTGAAGCACCAGCAGACACCATTATTTGCTCCATCGATTTCCCTATTACCCTAGTTGGAAATACAGATGGTACGGCTGTAGAGTTTGTATGGTCTACCAACGGTAACTTTACCGATACTTTGAACACCTCACCTACTGATTCCACCTTTACATTAACCAGTAGTTCAACTCCTATCAATACCTTCCATTTTATGGGAATTAACGAGCGTGGTTGTGCTCAAACCGACTTAATGAATTTAATTGTTGAAGATTTTGCTAATCCGCTAACGGCACAATTCAATGCACCTGATAGTGTGTGTGCATTAGATTCTTTCAACTTAATCAATACTACAATTAACGGGACTAATCAAACCAGCTATAGATGGAATTTTGGAGATGGTGGAATTAGCGCAGATACTAACCCAAGATATGCATATAGCAACCCAGGATTATACACCATTACATTGATTGCTGCAGATTCAAGCAACTGTCCTCAGGCAGATACTACTTCATTCAATGTTTATGTAGATGCAGATAGTGTATTTGTAGTAGATCATTTAGCTTGTTATGGTCAAGAAACGCAGATTGGAGTAAATCCAAACGATTTTACCTCTTCTACCCTATTTACTTGGCTTCCAGGAACACCCGTTAACGATTTATCAAGTCCTAACCCTACAGGAGTATTCACCAACGACACTACCGTTATACTCATTGCTGAAGGAGTTTGTACAGATTCTATTTTCGATCAAATTGACGTGGAACCCATCTTCGCAGAAACACCAGAAGATCGTGTGCTGTGTTCTGATGATCTACCTTTTACGATTGTAGGTAATTCCTTCGGAAGTGGTGCGCTATTTGTTTGGTCTACCTCTTCTGATTTTAGTGATACGTTAAAGACTAGTACAACAGATTCTACCCTAACCATTGATCCTGATACAAGTATCATTACATACTATTTCTCTGTAACAAGCCCAAGAGGTTGTATAGAAACCGACTCTTCTCGCTTTATCATTAGCGATCGTACTTTA
>DIYR01000090.1 GCA_002429085.1 Flavobacteriales bacterium UBA6049 | reverse complement strand
AGTGGTGTTGTGAGTTTCAGTTCCGTTGGTAGCCATTACGTGAATGAGTTCCATTGGACCGCTTTCTGTAGAGATGACTCCAGATAGGGTGCCTTTTTGAGCAAGTAGGGTAGATGGAATTAGGAAAAAAGCGAAAATGAACCAGTTTTTCATTTTGTCAGACTAACAATTTACTGATGCAAAGATATATTTTTAGTTGTGTCTAAAAATAAGTTTTGAAATCTCTTTTGAAATTATTTCAGATGCCAATGAACCGGTGTTTTTAGCTTATTCAATCTCTTTTGAAATTGTATTTTCGGCAGTCATTTTACAATCAATGCAAGAATCAATTCATTTCAATGTGCCTCTAATTACCAACGATGCTATTACGGTTGGTATCTTAATGGTAATCTTGGCTTTAATATTTGCTACATCTAGCAGCGCTAACAGTTTTGCAAAGAAGTTCTATAGCGTCATCCCTAGTTTGTTGTTGTGTTACTTTTTGCCTTCAGTTTGTACAACATTGGGGATTATAGCTCCCTATTGGTACGACTTAGAAGCTGTTGCTCAATTTTTACGAGATAATGGAGGAGTAGTTCCTGAAGTATTTGATGGCGACTACCTAGCAAATGTGGCGATGGATTTAGGATTTGCAAAAGCAGACTTTGATCCGTTTATGGAGAAATCTCAGCTATATTTTGTTGCCTCTCGCTATTTCTTACCTGCAAGTTTGGTGTTGCTTACGTTGAGTATTGATTTGAAAGAGATTTTCAAATTGGGGCCTAAGGCGTTAATTATGTTCTTAACAGGAACAGTTGGGGTGATTATTGGTGGTCCGTTGGCTATTTTATTGACTTCGGCTGTTGCGCCTGACGTAATAGGAGGAGCTGGGCCAGAAGCTGTTTGGAGAGGTATGACTACTGTTGCAGGTAGCTGGATTGGTGGTGGAGCTAATCAAGCTGCCATGTACGAGATATTTCAACCGAGTGATCGTTTGTACTCCATTATGATTACGGTAGATGTAATTGTAGCAGAGGTTTGGATGGTTTTCTTGTTACTTGGTGTTGGACGAGCAAAAAGTATCGATAAGTTTTTTAAAGCAGATGCCTCTTCTGTAGAGAACTTAAAGAACAAAATGCATGAGTTTAGCCAGAAGATTACACGTATTCCAAGTTTCACAGATATTATGGTGATTCTAGGAATTGGAATTGGCTTTACTGGATTGGCACACTTAATTGGTGGTAACCTAGCATCTTTCGTAAACGATAATTATCCATTTTTAAAGAAGTTTAGTTTGCATTCGTCTTTCTTCTGGTTAATTGTTTTGGCTACAACCTTTGGATTAATTGCTTCGTTCACCAAATTGAGGAACTACGAAGGTGCCGGTGCTTCTCGAATTGGTTCTGTATTCATTTATTTCTTGGTAGCTACCATTGGTATGAAAATGAACGTGTTAGAGATATTCGATAATCCTGCCTTGTTCTTGGTTGGTTTAATTTGGATGGCCGTTCACGTGGCGTTATTGTTCTTGGTAGCGAAGTTGATTAAGGCACCTTATTTCTTCTTGGCGGTAGGGAGTAAAGCAAACATTGGAGGTGCGGCAAGTGCACCAGTTGTGGCAGCGGCATTCCATCCCTCATTAGCTCCTGTAGGAGTGTTGTTAGCCGTTTTAGGTTATGCACTAGGAACATATGGTGCTTGGATGTGCGGGTTGTTGATGCAAGCCGCAGCAGGTTAATAACTATCTTTTGAGAAGAATATGGCAGGAAATTCTATTGGAACCATTTTTACCTTGACCACTTTTGGTGAATCTCACGGAGAATCCATTGGAGGAATCATTGATGGATGTCCAGCTGGATTACAACTAGATTTAGAAGCCATTCAGCACCAGTTAGATCGCAGAAAACCAGGGCAATCTGAATTTACAACACAACGTCAAGAATCAGATATAGTACGGTTCCATTCTGGGTTGTTTGAAGGAAAAACAACTGGAACCCCAATAGGATTTAGTATTCAGAATAAAGACCAACGATCTAAAGATTATACCAACGTTAAAGAAACATACCGACCTTCTCATGCCGATTATACTTATGATCAGAAGTATGGTTTTCGAGATTACCGTGGAGATGGTAGGTCTAGTGCGAGAGAAACAGCGTGCAGGGTAGTGGCAGGAGCCATTGCTCAGCAGTTTTTAATCGCTATTGGAATTCGCGTTTACAGTTATGTTTCTCAAGTTGGAGAGATCAGTGTTCCAGATTCGTATCAATTAATTCCTGAAGCAATAGATCAACATCCGTTGCGATGTCCAGATTCAACTACAGCTGTGCATATGGAGGCGAAGTTGAATGAGGTGAAAGAATTGGGAGATACTGTTGGAGGAGTCATCTCAACCAAGATTCTTGGAGTGCCTGCTGGTTTAGGTGAACCGGTGTTCGACAAGTTGCATGCAGATCTGGGCAAAGCCATGTTGAGTATAAATGCTGTAAAAGGCTTTGAAATAGGTAGTGGCTTTCGTGCTTCAGCAATGTCAGGTTCTCGACACAACGATGCATTTACCACTTCTGGAGATAGCATAACAACAACCACTAATAACAGCGGAGGTATTCAAGGAGGGATTTCAAACGGACAGGTTATTGAGTTCCGAACGGCTTTTAAGCCAGTTGCTACCATTCAAAAAGAGCAAGAAACGATTAATCAGTCTGGTGAAGCTACCAAGTTAACGGTAACTGGTCGTCATGATCCTTGTGTTGTGCCAAGAGCAGTGCCAATTGTTGATGCAATGGCTGCTTTAACTATATTCGATCATTACTTGAGAAATCAAACAACACAATGGAGGCACTCTCGTGATTAGATCGCTCGTACTCATCTTATTTTTAGTCAGTTCAGTTTTTGGATTCGGGCAAACTGATACTTCATTTTCATTAGCAATAGGTGATATTGGTTATGAATACGGAACTGAAATTGTTCCATCCAATAGCGATTTTATTATTGTTGGAAGGAGAGAGTCTAACCCTGATAGACAATCAGATGGATATTTGCTTAAGATAAATAAGGAAGGAGAAATTCTATGGTCTTCTGCAATTGGAGAGAATGGAATTGATTCGTACGAAGGAACTACTGTTCTTTCTTCTGGTAGAATCGTAAGTGTGGGATATACCAACTCTTATGGAAACCTTGGATATCAAGCCATGTATGCCATACATGATGCAAATGGTAATTTGTTGAGTCTGCAGTTTGGTCAAAGCGAAAACTGGGAGTTCGCAAGAGCTGTAACACCTGCTATTGACGGTGGATTTATAATCACTGGGGAACGCTTTTTAAATAATGGAACCACAGATATTTGGGTTGGGATGTATGACCAAAACGGACAACCGTTATGGGTGAAATCTTATGGTAATCAATGGAATGATGGAGGTTTATCAGTAGTGCAAATGCCATCAGGAAAAATCATGGTAGCAGGTTTTACGAGTGATCAATCAGTGCAATATCCATCACTGTTAGAGTTGAATAGCATTGGCGACTCTATTACAACATCTACCTATACTGTTCAAAACAGTGGACAATGGAATAAAGTGATTTACACTTCCACACATAATCTGGTGGTAGCAGGGCAAAATTCAGTACCTGGCGAGGATTGGAATTTGTTACGAGCTTCATTTGATACAAATCATGTGGAGTTTTGGTCAGAAGAGCTAGGTGGGCCTGATGATGATAAATGGACTTCTGTTACAGAGTTACACAACGGAAACCTTGGTTTTGCAGGCTATTCGTTTAGCTCTATTGGAGCAGGAGACTACGATGCATTCTATGGAATTTTTGAATTTGATAACGACTTTGTACAATTAACCACGCAAGGGGGAACACAAGTAGATAAAATCAATAGTGTTGCAGCAGTAGATCTGGGTGCAATTTTAGTGGGAAGCACCAACTCTTTTGGTAATGGTTTAGATGATATCTATGTAGTTAGAATGAACCAATCAGGTGTTATGAATGGAGGTGAAGAAACCGTTTTAGATAACAATTATTCTATCCAAACATCTAATTATCTGATGGATCAAGAAAGTACAGATGAAATTAGATTGTATCCAAATCCTGCAACAGATTTCATTCATATTTCCATTTCAGGGATTAGAGAAAATCAAGAAATACATTGTCAAGTAGAATCTATTGATGGAAGACTAGTAAGAGATGTTTCTATTACAGGAGGTAATAGTTACATAGACATCTCTGAATTGAATCCTGGTAATTACGTACTGAAAGTAATGTACGAATCGAATCTCAAAACACTTGTTATTCAGAAAAATTAGGATGAAGAATATCAAGTTACTTACTGATTCTTTCAGCTATTTAGTCTTGCTCACTCTAGTTGTTCTTTCTATCGTCCATTTCAAAGAGAGGATAATTCATCTCGACTCAGCAGGTTTTGTATTCGATATGATTAACCATCCGTTTGATATTTTCTCATATCGTGTTAGTTCTTGGTTCCCGCTACTTGTCATTTCCTTACTTAGCGTATTAAAGGTTTCCATTGAGAATATACTGATTTGTACCTCCGTAGCTTACGCATTGTTGCCATTGATAGTGTTCTTGCTAGTGCGATATGTATATCAGATTAAGTTTCACGCAATACTAATTCCCATAGTAGCTACAATTGGTTGCTTCAGCACTTTCTACTACCCTGTAACAGAAGTGTTTTTAGGAATGTATTTATTCGCCTTGATTTTCTTAGTAGAGCACCATAAAAAATGGAAAGGGATTGATAGGTTGCTATGTTTTTGTTTGTTACCAATGACCCATCCATTTCTAATTCCATTAGGTGTAGGATTGATACTGAATCAAGTTATCGTTAACAGAGCTATTCAAAAAAATACGTGGGCTTTTCTTGTAGGAATGTGTTTTGCATTCATGTTCTCGTCATCTAGCAGTGAAACAGTGTTTTACGCGGAATTATTGAGCTTTCAAGATCGATTGTTTTTTTGGAGTACACCACCATTTGAGTTTTTAATGGGGCATCTAGGTAAGTACTCTTGGAAATATTTAGTGTTACTCCTATTTGTAGTAGGATGGCTTGTTCTTAGTGTTACTAAGTTTGCAGAATCAGTAAAGCAAACGTGCTGGATGTTACTCGTTTCGCTAGTGTATTTTGTGCTAGTAGGCATTGTATACTTCGAAGGTGAAAGTGCACTGATCTTGGAAAAAAGTATACTTCCGTTTGCATTATTGGTAGGGTGTGCTGTAGTGGTTTTACTTCCAAGAAAATGGTGGAGTATTGTTGTTGTATTCGTGTTGGTAGGTATTCAAATTAGAGAAATAGCTATGCAAATAAAGAATCAGCACAAGAGATTAAATGCAGTAGAACAACTTGTAGAGAAAGCAAGAGCCGCAGGTAGCCAGAAGTACTTGATAAAGAATGATCGTATTTCACCTGATATTCAAATTCCTTGGGCGCTTTCAACCGAAACACTTTTGTATTCTTCCATAGATGATGGTGGGCAAGTAACAATTTGCCCTAGTTTTGAAGGAGCTAATTTGGAGGAAATAGATGGAACGGAAAAAGTGTTCTTGTACCCGTTTCATATTGAGATTGATCAGCAAGAATTAAATCAAAACTACTTCCAGATAGTTGGATCATATACCGTAATAGAATGACAAAAAAAATCCCTCTTCATTGGCGTATCATCATAGGATTAGTGTTAGGAGTTATTTGGGCGCTTCTTTCTAGCTCTATGGGATGGAGCGAGTTTACCCTTAATTGGATAGCTCCTTGGGGAACTATTTTTATCAACCTATTGAAACTCATAGCAGTTCCTTTGGTACTGTTTAGTATTATACAAGGAATAGCAAGCCTATCAGATACTTCTAGTTTAGGGCGTATGGGGCTGAAAACCATTGGTCTATACTTGCTAACTACGGTACTTGCTGTTAGTACCGGTTTAATCTTGGTAAATACTCTTAAACCTGGAGTTCACATAGATGAGGAGCAACGCATAGTTAACCGTATTTCTTATGAGATATGGAGAGATGAATCAGGTGCTGAAAAGCTAGATGATCTTGACTATTTAAATGATCCTAGTTACTCACAATACCTAGGAGATGCGCAAGCCAAGTATGCAGAGGATAGTTCTAATGAAAAGGCCAACACTAAAATAGAGGCAGCAAAAAAGAATAAAGGCCAATCTCCGCTACAGTTTATCGTAGATATGGTTCCAAGTAACATCTTTATCTCATTTAATGATAGTTTGATGTTGCAGGTCATATTCTTTGCCATCTTTTTTGGAGTAACAATGATTTCGTTGCCTAGAGAAAAAGTGCAAGGGGTAATGAGTTTTGTAGATGGTGCAAACGAGATTTTTATCAAAATGGTAGAACTCGTAATGCAAGGTGCTCCTTACTTTGTTTTTGCCTTATTAGCTGGTAAAATATCAGAATTGGCAGGAGACGATATAGGTCGTGTAGGGTCTATTTTTCAAGCATTAGGATGGTATTCATTGGTGGTGGTACTAGGGTTAGGACTAATGATTTTTGTTTTCTACCCATTGGTAGTAACCACGGTTGTAAAAAAGTTGTCGTACGGTAAGTTTTTTAATGCCATTAGTCCAGCACAATTCTTAGCGTTTTCTAGTTCATCTTCTGCGGCTACTCTGCCAGTTACCATGGAGTGTGTGAATGAAAACTTAAAGGTGAAAGAAGAAATTTCGAGCTTCGTTTTACCAATAGGAGCAACCGTTAACATGGATGGAACAAGCCTGTATCAAGCTGTAGCTGTCATCTTCTTAGCTCAGTTTCACATGGTTGATCTTTCTATTACTCAACAATTAACCATAATCCTTACCGCAACATTAGCCTCTATCGGATCTGCAGCAGTCCCAAGTGCTGGATTAATCATGTTAATAATCGTGTTAGAATCAGTTGGATTAAATCCTGCTTGGATAGCAATAATCTTCCCGGTTGATCGTATTTTGGACATGTGTAGAACAGTAGTAAATGTTACTGGAGATGCAACCGTAAGTAGTGTTGTAGCACATTCAGAAGGAAAAATGGAATTATCATAATAACCCAAACTTAACTCTCATGAAAAAAGCTCTGAAAATTATAGGGGCAATCTTCCTAGTATTTGTCATTTTGCTTTTCGCACTTCCTATCATGTTTAAAGGAAAAATCTTTGATATGGTAATGGAAGAGGCAAATAAGAATCTCACCGCTGACGTATCTATTGGCGATCTAGATTTATCACTCATTGAGAATTTTCCTCAGTTTACGATAACTATCTCTGAGATTAAAGTAATTGGTCAAGAACCATTTGCAGGAGTTCCGTTAGCTGATATTGGTGAAGTTACCGCTACAGTTGATGTGATGAGCGTAATCAACGGAGAGCAAATAAACATTCATACCGTAGGAATTGCAGATATCACAAGTCATGTGATAGTACTTGAAGATGGTAGCGCTAACTATGACATTGTAGCTAGCAGCGATTCAGAAGAGACTCCTGCAGAAGAAGAGGAAGAAGCAACGGAAGAACCTGCAGAGGAGGAAGCCAGCCCATTGAATGTTCAAATACAAGAGTATTATATCAGAAATGCACATATCATTTACGATGATCGCCAAGGTGATATGATGGCAGAATTGATCAACTTCTCACATAGTGGAAAAGGTGATTTCACCTTAGATGAATTCCTGTTTGAAACAAAAACAACAGCAGATGAAATCACTGTTGAAATGGAAGGAATAAAATACATGAACAAGGTATCAACCGATATTACCTTCAATTTCATTATGGATCTTCCTAATGCTAAATACACCTTCGATCAGAACGAGATTAAGTTGAATGAGCTATCGTTGAGTTTTGATGGTTGGGTTCAAATGCCAGGTGAAGACATTGACATGGATTTAACCTTTGCTACCAACAAAACAGACTTTAAGAGCTTGTTATCGTTAGTTCCTAGTGCTTACACAGCTGATTTTGCTGATGTGCAAACAAGTGGAAACTTGAAGCTAGAAGGAATGGCTAAGGGTACGTATGCAGATAATGACGGGGTAATGCAATTACCTGCGTTTGATGTGAGTTTGTTAGTAGACAATGCACGATTCCAATATCCAGATTTACCAAAGGCAGCTGAAAACATTCAAATTGATGTGCGTGCTCAAAATCCTGGAGGTAGCGAGGATAATACCATTGTAGATGTTAATACTTTTCATGTAGAGTTGGCAAAAAATCCAATCGATTTTCAGCTTCATGTTAAACATCCAGTGTCAGATCCTGATTTAAAAGGAGCTTTACAAGCACAGGTTAACTTAGAGAGTTTAGCAGATGTAATTCCAATGGAGGAGGGTGAATCTTATACAGGTTCAATTACTTCTGATATTCGTTTTGCGGGAAGAATGTCGAGTATCGAGAATGAAGATTACGAAGCATTTGATGCAAGCGGTAAGTTGATCATTTTAGGAATGAATTATTCTTCACCAGCATTGCCATATGCTGTTGATTTGAAGAAAATGTACTTAGAATTTGCTCCACAGTATGTGTCATTAACATCATTCGAAGCACAAGTTGGTAAGAGTGATTTCTCTGCTAACGGGCGTATTGATAATATGTTAGCATACTACTTTAGAGAAGAAATGTTACATGGTGAGTTCAACCTGAATTCAAACTATTTAGATGTAAACGAATTCATGGAAGAGTCTACCGAAGAAGGAGAAACTGTTTCTGAGGAATCTACAGGTGAATCAGCCGAAGAGGTTGTTGCCGAGGATACGTCATCTGTTGAAGGATTTGCCGTTCCAGGTAACATCAACTTCGAAATGAATACCAATATCAAAACCATTCGTTACGACCAAATGGATATCACAGATTTGAATGGTAAGTTGGTAATAGCAGATGAAACCATTGATATGCAACGTTTGGCAATGAAATTACTCAAAGGATCAATGATTATGAGTGGTTCATACAGTACCAAAAACACTCCTCAGCCTAAGGTGGCATTTGCTATGGATATGAACGAGATTGATATCACTGAAACAGCTGTGAATTTCAACACCGTTGAAAAAATGGCACCAATCATGAAATCCGCTAAAGGAGCCGTTTCTATTGATATGAACATGTCAGGATTATTAGACGACTCATTGAATATGGATCTAATGTCAATAGATGCTGTAGGTAAGTTGCATACACATAGAGTGATGGTAGATAACGAAAAGTTAGAGTTGATTGATGAGAAGTTGAAAGTAGATAAATTCAACCCGCTTCCATTAAACGATGTTGATATAGACTTTACTATTAAAGATGGTAAGTTAGAAACATCACCATTTGATGTAAAAGCAGGCGATGTAAACTCAACTATTTATGGTTATACCAACCTAGAGCAACAAATCAATTATACCATTGATTCAGAAGTTCCTTTTGAAGCATTAGGTAGTGATGTAGGTAAGTTGGCAGGTAACATTGCTAGCGAGTTACAAGCAGCAGGTTTTGGAGCTGGAAATGTTCCAGAAAACATAGAGGTAAGCATAGCTGTAACAGGCGATATGACAGACCCTAAAATCAAGCCGAACTTTAAAGGTGCAAATGGAACAGGTGCAACGGTAAAAGAACAAGCAAAAGAGATTGTAAAAGAGCAAATCGACAATGCCAAAAAAGAAGTTTCTAAAAAAGCCAAAGAAGAAGCTGATAAAATCATGGCAGATGCTAAACAACAAGCAGATAAGCTAGTAGCAGAAGCTAGAGCACAAGGAGATAATATCCGTAAAGAGGGTAAAAAGGCAGGAGATCAAGTGCGCAAGGAAGCCGATAAGCAAGCCAAAGATTTAGTAAAACAAGCAAATAATCCATTGGCAAAAATTGGAGCCGAAGCAGCGGCACAGAAATTGCGTGACGAAGGAGAAAAGCAAGCTCAGAAAGTAGAAGCTGAAGCCGATAAACGTGCACAGCAACTAGAAGATGAAGCAAAGAAACAAGCAGATGCAATTTTGAAAAAGGCACAAGAAGAAGCCGATAAGAAGTTGAATGTACAGTAGTATTACACACATAACTAGAGGGATGAGTAGAGGTATTTGCCTACTACTCATTCTTTTTTTGTCTCCTACTGTTTGGGCTCAAGACGATTGTCCACTGCCTGAAAATAAAAAAGCAGTTAAAAATTGGGAACAAGGAATAGATAGAAAGAAAAACAAGAAAGCCGAGCGAATTGCCTACTTACAAAAAGCCATAGAAGCCGAACCTGAATTTCCTCAAGCACTATGGGCATATGCCGCCATCAGTATCAAGGATGCACGCAGAAAAGGTAGACTTCCAAAAAGTGTTGAAGATGAGCTAAAACTAGTGGTTGAAAAATGCCCTAACTTACATTCGTCTCCATACTTCTATTTAGGTGAGTTAGCCTTTGATAAAAAGAACTATGCTGAAGCAGCAGCCTATTACAAGCAGTTTTTAGAGTTCAAAAGCGATGATGATGATAAGTTTGACCGAAAGCACGATGAGTTATACTTGATAGCCAAGGAAAAACAACCTTTAAGCGCTTTTTTCCATGAAGAGTTTAGTAACCCTAAACCATTTAATCCTGTCATGGTAAAACCTGTAAGTTCTACCGAAAGCGATGAGTATTTGCCCTTAATTTCTCCCGATAATGAGTTAATGTTTTTCACAAGGAGAGATATCGTAAAGAAAAACCCAAGGGCAACTGCGGTCTCTTCCAACGTGGTAGATTATGAAGAAAGGTTCTCCAGTGCCAACTTGGTAAATGGCAAACTTTCTTCAAAAGGAATTCCTTTGCCAAGGCCATTCAATACGAATAAAAATTACAATTATGGTGGTGCTTGTGTAAACATTAAAAACGATGAGCTATTCATCACCATTTGTCAGAATGAAGCAGGAAAAACCAATTGCGATATTTTCACTTCTAAAAAGAAATACGGGCTTAATCCACGTACGGGTAAAAACGAGTATTACTGGGATAAACTAGAACCCCTTAGTTCTGCAATTAATACGCCAACCGGATGGGAATCTCAACCAACACTCTCACGTGATGGAAAGATGTTATTGTTTGCCAAAATGCAAGAAGGAGTTACTGAAGGGATAGACATTTACCAGAGTCAACGTAACCCAGACGGTTCTTGGACAACTGCAAAACCAGTTGGAGCTCCTATTAATACTCCTAACCATGAGAAAACGCCATTTTTTCATTCAGATAGTAAAACGCTCTATTTCTCATCCAAAGGACATTTGAATTTTGGAGGATATGATGTGTTTAAGTCTAAACTCTTGCCAGATGGAACCTGGACAGAACCAATGAATCTTGGGTACCCTATAAACACTGAGACCGATCAGCATGGTTATGTGGTAAGCACAGATGGAGAGAAAGTATATTATGCCAGCTTAGAAGCAAATGGAATCAAAACAGAGAAAGTAAACATCTATCAGTTTCAGCTTTACAAAGAAGCACGTCCAGAAAAGGTTGTTTTACTAAAAGGTAAGATAGAAACAACAACTGGTGAGATCCCGAACGATGCTAAAATTGAAGTAAGAAACTCAAAAACAGATGAAGTAGAGTCGTTTGAAGTTGATTCTGTTGATGGAAGTTATACAGCCATTGTTACCGTAGAAGAAAAGTCTGATTTTGTGGTAAGTGTTACTGGGAAAGATGTTGCATTCAATAATGTTGAAATCTCAGGAGATGATAATAGCACATATCGAAAGCTTGATGTTCCTGTTCAAAAAGCAGAAGTAGGAAAGCCATACGCAATTGATAATATTCAGTTTAAAACGAATTCTGCTGAGTTGCTAAGTAAATCTAAAACTACGCTTGAAGCTTTTGCCGCTTATTTAAGAAGTAACCCTACCGTGCGAGTTTCAATTGAAGGACACACAGATAATGTAGGAGATCCAAAAGCCAATTTAACGTTGAGTACTGAACGTGCTTTTAGTGTAATGGAGTACCTTCAAGAAATGGGAATTCATGGGAAGCGTTTATCGTTTAAGGGGTGGGGAGATAAAAAGCCAATTGCCAATAACTCAACAGAACAGGGCAGAGCCAAGAATAGACGTACCGAATTCGTAATGCTCTCAAAATAGGAGCAAACCGTTATATAATTTTAGCCGATGTTCTTAAAGTCGTTATCGCTTATTCAATTCAAGAACCACGAAGAACAACAGTTTTCGTTTACACCAGGAATCAACTGTTTAGTTGGAGAGAATGGTGTTGGTAAAACCAATGTGCTCGATGCGATTTATTACTTGACATTCTGTAAGAGTTATTTCAATCCTATTGACTCTCAAAACATTTTACATGGCGAAGGTTTCTTTGTTATTCAGGGAGAGTTTGATAGAGAAGGAAAGTCAGAAGTAGTTCATTGTGGGTTAAAAAAAGGACAGAAGAAATCGTTTAAACGAAACAAAAAAGAATATGAACGTTTAGCAGATCATATTGGGCTGTTTCCATTGGTGATGGTTACTCCAAGCGATACAGAATTGATTCATAACGGAAGTGAATTGCGAAGAAAATTCATAGATGGCGTAATCTCTCAATTCAACAAATCATACCTAGACCATTTACTAAATTACAATCGTGCAGTGTCTCAACGCAACGCGTTTCTGAAAAGATTAGCTGAAGAAAGGCGAACAGATGATGCAACTCTTGAAGTTTGGGATATGCAGTTGGAACAATATGGTACCCCAATTTTTGAGGCTAGAAAAGAATTCCTACAGGGCTTCATTCCTATTTTTCAGAAGTATTACGACATGTTGGGACAAGGAAGAGAAGAAGTTTCATTAGACTATGACTCCCAACTTACAGATATACCTTTAGATAAGTTGTTAGAAGAAAATAGATCAAAGGATTACCGTCTTACTTATACCAGTGTGGGTATTCATAAAGATGATTTAGCCTTTTTAATTAATGGACACCCGCTCAAAAAATTTGGATCTCAAGGTCAACAAAAGTCATTTGTAGTTGCACTAAAGTTGGCCCAATTTGATTACATCAAAGAACAAAAAGGAATCAAACCACTCATTCTGTTAGACGATATATTTGATAAGTTAGATCCTTCCAGAGTAAAAGCACTCTTACAATTGGTAAGCGAAGATCATTTTGGGCAGATATTCGTGACTGATGCAAATAAAGAACGCATGAACGAATTATTTGACGATATTCACGCACAAACACAAGTAACTCTAATTCAATAGCCTCATATTTTAAGGATGAATAATCTCATAAAGCAGCTAGTACAACTACTGATAATAGCGGTTGTAGTTTTACAAGCCAATCAATTACAAGCACAAATACGCGTGCTACCACCAGACTCAGGATACATCTTTACTTTCATCAATCCAAGTGATGATTACCGTGTAAAAATCAATGGTGAATTACAAGAAGAAACAAATCGTTTTGCACTCAAAAGAGGAACATATCATGTAAGTGTTTGGGCTCCTTACCACGAAGTGTGGGATACTACAATTACGTTAGATTCTAAAAGAGTTAGAGTAGCACATGCACTTACTCCAAAGAAAGAACTAGTAGAATACAGACAAAATCTAGATGATTTCAGCAGATACAAAGGACGAGCGATTGTTGGAGGGGTTGGAACCGTATTGTTTGGAGCTGCGGCCATCTTCAATTATAATAGAGTAGGCGATCTTAACTATGACTTAATGAAGGCCGAGAACGGATTGAAGTTTGGCTTTGAAGGATACAATGACGAAATAGTGAGTGATGCAGAAAACAAGCATAAAAACGCCCAAACACTGCAGTATGTAATATACGGTGGTATGGCATTATCAACGGGCTTTGCTGTTTACAATTACATCAAAATGAAGAAGCTCGGATTGCCTAAACTTAATGAAGATAAAGCATTCTTAGTTGAGGGTTTTGGAGTAGGGGTCAATCAATATAATAATCCGCAGTTCTACACTTCCATTCGTTTTTAATATGAGAATTTTAAGTTTTAATATACTTATAGTTTTAGCTATACTGGGCAGTGCATGTTCTAAAGTAGATGATGCATGTATTGATGCTCCGCCATATCTGTTTTTTGATATCAAGAATGATATTCGTTGTTGTAGTGATAG
>DIYR01000070.1 GCA_002429085.1 Flavobacteriales bacterium UBA6049 | reverse complement strand
AAGTAGAGGCTTGGATAACACGTATTGAATGGTGGGAAAGTCAACTCAGAAATGTTCGTGAAGAAACACTCGCCAATAAGATTAGAAGCATTCGCAAAGACATGCTCTATGGAGTATCTAAACAAATAGAATTAACAGATACAAATTCTAAGAAGCAGGTTCATCCACAAGAAGAAAATGTGTCAATGGAGAAGATTCTATTGATTCTGATAAAAGTGGTGATGCTTATTCAAGATACAGCAAAGTCGTATTTGTATAAGAACTTGTATCAGAGGAGCGATTTGAAGCCACACACAGCTACGTATATCACATTTGCTTTACTCTTTAAAAGATTCCAAGAAAACATCAATCAGCTCTCTCAGAAGCACCTAGATTTTTATTACAAAACAGTTTTAAAAGAAAAACTGGGAGAAGGCAAAGATGGTTATGCTGTAGTATCGTTTGCACTTCAACCAAATGTAGAAAAAGCGCTAGTGCCTAAGAATTTAAAGCTGAGTGCTGGTAAACCATTCGGGGGTAAAACGGAATTGTTTTTCTACACCAAAAGGCCACTGATTGCGCACCAAATTGCCATAGATGAAATAAACACACTGTGCTTTAATGCTAGCAAAGTGATTGATTATGGAGTTCAAGAATCGTTGATTACATCCGTATCGAAAAGTAACGTTTGGAACAATGGAACTAAGAACGGTGATATAGAAGATTGGCAATTGTTTGGAGCACAAAAAAATGCTGAATGGGATGCCAATATTCAGGCCGATCAAGTAGGGCATTTTGGTTTCATTATTCAGTCGCCTGTCCTGTTGCTAGAAGAAGGAGTGAGGACAATTACTTTACACCTGCAATTAGCCGATAATGCGCATGAAACACTCTGGAAGTACATTGGCGAGATGGCTTCCAGCAGACGAATGCTGAAATCAACCGTAATAGCAGACGTATTTGAGAGCGGATTGTTGGTGTATCATTCTGCTAAAAAAGAATGGTGTAAAGTAGAGCACTGTCAAGTAACAGGAAACGAAGAAGACAATAGCATTTCCATTGATATTAAACTCGGAATGTCAGATCCTGCTGTAGAAGAGTTTAAAGAGAATAACTCGCTAACATGGCCAGCTTTAAAGATTATGCTAAACGAGTATGCACCAGTTTATCTCTATTCCTTTCTAAAAGATGTAGATGTAGAGAATGTTGATATTCGGGTAGATGTTAGTGGAGTAAAGAATTTAGTGCTCTACAACAACCTATCAGTAATTGCTCCGGGAAAAGCATTTGAATTGTTTGGTCCAATCCCAGAAAAGGGAAGTTATTTCATGCTAGGTAAATCAGAACTAGCAATCAAACAACTTTCTTCATTAGAATTAGAATTGAAATGGAAATCATTACCTACTGAAGAAGGGGGACTAACGTCATACTATTCTGCGTATTCCTATCCATTTGAAAACGAGTCGTTTCAACTTAAGCCACAGGTGTTGCATGATGGTGTTTGGAATAACTTGGCAGAAAGCACTATTCCGTTGTTTCAAGAGAAAACCGTTACCAATAAATCTGGATACGAAGTAGTGTTACTTGATGATATTACGAAGCTTAACATATCTCTCGATCAATTTGAATGGGTAAACCCTTCGGCTTTGTCAACACCGTTGAGCTATGAGGTTAATTCAATTGCAGGTTTTTTCAAGTTTGTTTTGACCAATCCTGAACCAGGCTTTGGTTTCGATTTGTACCAGAAAGACTTTACCGAGGTAGCTCTAAGAAATGCCAAAAGCAAGATTGTTTATCCATACCCAAACAAGCCCATAGCACCAACGGTAGATCATATTTCGTTGAATTATTCAGCTTCTGACAAATTGGTATTTAACGAAACACTGGGTGATGATAAATCAATCAATAGAGGAGTGTTTCAGCAGATAACGCCATTTGCTGTGGAGGATGTAATCAATAACCATGTAGTTAGTGGTAGCAAGTTACTTTTCAATTATCAAAACCAAGCTTATTTCTTCATGGGACTAAGCAACGTAGTCGAAGAGGAAGTTGTATCGATTTATTTTCAGTTATTCACTGTTAATCAGTCAATAGCATCAACCAGTCAAACTATTACATGGGAGTACTTTGACAGAAATAGCTGGCATTCACTACAAGATAGTGATATCATTATAGACGGAACAAGTGGTTTTTTAAAATCAGGAATAATTGAATTAACCCTTCCAAAAGCATCTAAAGAAACTATTGATGCACAAGGTGGTAGGTATTGGTTAAGAGTTTCAACAACTTCAGAAGCGGGTGCGTTTCCTAAAGTCACAGGGATTTACATGAATGCTACGGTGGCCTATGCAAAAGACACACCGCCAGAGTTGAGAGGAAAGCCCGTTCCTAATGGAAGCATTCACAAAATTGTTACAAAGCAACCTGCTATTAAAGAGGTTATTCAACCCTCATATTCCAGAGCAGGTATACAGATAGAATCTAATGATGAATATTACCTAAGGATTAGTGAACATTTAAGACATAAGGGTAGAGCTGTTTCTGCATGGGACTATGAGCACCTTATTCTAGAAAGGTTCAAAGGTGTGTTTGCAGCAAAATGTACTAACCTAAACGATGATTTTGAGCCCGTGCCCGGTAAAGTAAGCATCATTGTACTAAGTAAGTATTGGACAAACGAGAACCGCTATTACTACAACTCAGATCAATTGTCAGACATGAGGCAGTATCTGTTGCAACGATCTAACCGATTTGCTCAGATTAAAGTCGTAAACCCAGTAGAAGAATACTTGCTCATCAATGTGGCTGCTCAGTTTAAAAAAGAAGATGTTGATGGATATTACCTCGAACGCCTAAACACAGATTTGATCTCATTCCTTTCGCCAAATTCATTTGTTAACAATGGCCTGGCTGGTATTGGTGGTAGCATTGCTCGTTCATCTATCGTGAGTTTTGTCCAGAATTTATACTACATCTCGTATGTGAAATACCTGAGCGTTGAACACATAGTTGAAAGAGAGAGTAATCGCTATGTATTGAGTGTGTATGAAGGTAATGAAGAAATAGTTGTAAGTACACCTAGCTCAATGCTAATTTCAGTTGAACGACATAACATCAAATCCATTACTGGAAATAATGTAGCCGATATGCAAACTGGTATCGGAGAAATGGAGATAGGCTTAGACTTAGTTCTTGCAGAAGAGGAAGTACAAACTGAAACAACTCTTTCACCATCCGATTCTCATAACGAAACGCTTGTGAATGATTCCATTTTCGTTTTCAAAAAAAGTAACAGACAATGAAGTTTAAACCACTTAATAGAGATAGTCTAAAAGCCATGTTTAAAAGTGGTTCAAGACCAAGTGAAGGAAACTTTAGTAGCTTGATTGAATCTATGGTGAACAAGGTAGATGATGGAATCTCTAAGAACCTAAAAGACGGACTCATCCTTGCACCAGAAGGAGAAGAATCTGATCGATTAATAAGCCTTTATGCCAACCTACAGAACTCTAATCCTAATTGGAGTTTTGAAATGGATCCAAAGAACCAAAACGGGTTAAAAATTCATTCGCCATTAAATCAAGAGGGAAGAACCTCGCTGTTTCTGAATGAAAAAGGAAGTGTGGGGGTAAATACAGAAACTCCACAGGCAGATTTAGATGTAAACGGAGTAATAGCGGCAAAAGCACGAATAGGTACTCATAAAATCTCAACTGTTCCAGCAGATGGTAAATGGCGCGATATTCTTACAGGTTTAGATGGTTGTAAGGGATTTGAAATAATGGCGCAAGTGGGCAAGAAGAAAAAGGGAAGGTACGCACTTGTAAAAGCCACGGCATTAAGCACATTCGGTAATTCAAATAGTCACATTCATTGTGTGCAAGCGCATTATGGATGGTGGTGGAATAAAATAGCTTTCCGTTTTAAGGGAGATACCCACAACTATTCACTCCAAATAAAAACAAGGAGTAATTATGGCCCAGATGAGCACATCAAGTATTTTATAACACGCCTTTGGGACGATGAAATGGTGGCTCTTTTTGATCAATAGCGTGAGGTATGTCTGAAGAGAAAGGATACATATCAAATCGTAACAACGAAAAGAGTGAATTTGAAGAACTGTTCGAAGAATCGATAGAGATCGTTCAAAAATTCGCCAGTGACGAGTGGACAGACTACAATGAACACGATCCGGGGGTTACTATTCTGGAGAACTTGGTTTATGCCCTAACTAGTATAAACTACAAGAGTCAATTTCCGATAGAAGATATTCTAGTGTCAGGAAAGGGAAGTGACTTAAAATCAGGTGATAATGGCTTTTTTGAGGCAGACGATATTTTGACAACAAATCCTGTAACGGATAAGGATTTGCGTAAGCTTTTGATTGATCGGGTTCTAAACGTTAAAAATGTCTGGATAGGTAGAGTTTCACTTGGTACTGCAGAAGAAAAGATAGCCCATTTAGGTGGTGTTGTAAACCTATACGTTGAACTCTATAACTACGAAGAGGGTATTGTTTCGCTCGCTGCGGAAAAAGCAAGAGTTATCCATAGCCTTCGAAAAGAATACCACCAACAGCGTAACCTTTGCGAAGACCTACATCATATAGAAATACTAACACCATTAGAGTTAGATGTAGCGTTAGATTTAACCATTTCTCCTGATGAAAATGGTGAAGAGATTATGGCGCAAGTGCTCTATGAAGTAGATAATTACTTCTCTAGCAATGCCAAGTTTTACTCATTAGAAGAGCTGCAGCAAAGAGAAGCAGCTACCTCCGAAATATTTAGCGGACCAAAGCTAAATAGTGGTTTCATATTAGATTCAGAGTTGAGAGATAGTGTGCGAACCATTATTCCATCAGAAGTAGTTCGAATCTTATCCAAACTAGAAGGAATCATCAGTGTAAATAAACTGAAGATAAATAGAGAAGAAGAATATGCAGAACCCATTGTTGGAGAAGGAGATGAATGGAAAATAGAAGCAGGTAGAATACCCAGATTAAGATTTCCAACAAGTCCAGATCAATTCGTTTTCAGAATAAACAACACTTCATTCTCACCAAACCTAGAAGAAGTTAGAAAACAACTCTCATATATCGAGGTGGTGAACTTTGGAATGATGAAGAGTACAGCAGAGTCTGATAATACATTGGGTATTCCTAATGGAAAGCAATTACCCTTGAAAGAGTACTTGACTGTAAGGCATCAGTTTCCAATAATCTATGGCATAGGTGAGTTTGGCTTAGCACCAGAAGAATCGCCATCTCGTTTTGCGCAAGTAGAGCAGTTAAAAGCTTTCTTATTGCCATTTGATCAGTTGATGGCCAATGGTTTATCTCAGCTCACACATCTGTACGATTTATATAGCTTGAGCAGTGTAAAAGAGTCATCGTACGCATTTCAAGTGTTAGATGAAATGGATCAACATATCCAGCTGATAGAAGAGAAGAGCAATCAAGATATAGATGAGGTATTAATTCAATGGAAGAAGAAACTAAACGAAGTAAATACCGCCTTCGATACCAAAGCCATTGCAAGGCTAAACCAAGTAATAGATAGTCTTTTGGCTCGTTTTTCAGAAGATTTTCCAACGTATGAACTTCAGAAAATCTACTACGATAGCTATGGTAAAAAACGAGCAGATAGGCTGTTTGCTAAAGAGTCTTTAGAATGGAAAAGAAAATTCATCAACGACTACGGTCAATACAGCTACAGTAGAGCAAAAGGAAGAAACTATATATCAGACATCAGTGAGAATAAACTACCTGCACATGTATCTGGAATTTTACGAAAAGTGTGCGGTGTACTCGGAATACAAAACGATACACTTTACTCATTAAGCGGAGTAATAGCAGATGCAGGAATTAGAATATATCAAACCAGAGACGGACAAGAAGTGCTAGGAGAGGTATTGGTACCTGTTTATCATAACGAAGAAGACAAGGTGCCACTCACTGATAACGTGGTCATTATTAATGAAAGTGTAGAAAACTTAATCAACTCATTCTACTACATTGGTAATTCGCAAACTATCTTGAAATCGGTGTTAAAAGATGGTGGAAATCCTATTAATTACAAGGTATATGGGAGCGAAGACAATCAAAATCTATTTTATGTAACGTTCACATCATCAGCAGGAGTAACCAATGCAGTGCATCTTGCTAATTCCAAAGAAAGCGCAGAACAGGCTATTCACGAAGCAAGCAACTTCTTGGTAGAGACAAATGTGAAATCTGAAGGGATCTATATGATTGAGCACATTCTACTAGCTCCACCATATTTAGATGACTTGTTTGGATTCACTTTTGAATTAAGCATTGAAGAGAATAAAACGCTTACGTTTCAGCATATAGAGAAAACCTCGCTTAAGAAGCGAAATAAGTTCATTAAACTGCTTAATCGTGCCTCATTAACAGGAACTAACAAACTTACGTTTGAAACCACTCTAGAGGACGGAAAATACGTGATACGTGTTTATTCTAGCGCGGGGATTCAATTGGCAGAATCTGTTCAACGTTTTTCGAATGATGCATCTGCTCAAATTTGGATAGATGACATTACAGATCAAGAGAATACATCCATAAAACTGTCAAACTTCAAGTGTTATGCCTTTTATGGAGACAACAAAGTAGACGAGTCATTCTTTACGCTAAAAATGAGCTTTGTATTGCCAGATTGGCCTGTGCGTTTCCAAGATCGTGATTTTAGAATGTTGCTGAATGATGTGGTATTCGAGAATGCTCCAGCTCATATTGCCGCTTATACCTATTGGTTAACGTTAGAGCAAATGACCGAATTTGAAGCGTTGTACTTTGCTTGGTTACGAATGCCACATGGCGGAGCCTTTCATCAAGATTTAATGGAGCTTGCCTACAAGCTTATCCGCCAGTTACAAGAGTACGCAGTAAATGGCAGAGGCTAGAGTAAATACCATATTGAAACAGGTGTATGAGTTAGATACAGCTGATTCATCGCAAGCTATGGACATTCAAACAACTATCAGTAGCCTGCAACATCATCAGATTCAGCAAGTAATAGATCGAGTGTTGGCCGATTTTTCGAGCAAAACACACCTCTATCAATTCGATCAAGTAACACTAGATCTTGGACAGCTCAGTTTTGAATCGTTTGATAGAGAATTGCCATTGCGCATTGAAAGTCAGTTAAGAGAATTCTTAGCCCGAAACATTGTACAAGGTGAAGTTCTGTCAGATGGTAAAGCCATTCCACTAGGAACACATTTGGTAGATCTTTTTAGACACTTTCTTTACTATGGTTACATTCCCTGGCAAGCCGGAGCAAACGAATCGCCTTCTTCTATTCTTCAGCAAATGTTGGAAGTGTACACTGCAGAGTTGGTGACCGTTTTAAGAGAATTAGGAAGGTATAATCAAGTGATTAAACGCCTAGTGTATCAGTTTAACGATACCGAGTTAGAGCGTGTAGTAATGACTATTACACCTGAATCTGCTCAATACATTATCACGTACAAAGCAAACTTTCTGAAAGCAGTAGAACAAGAAAAGTCAAAAC
>DIYR01000135.1 GCA_002429085.1 Flavobacteriales bacterium UBA6049 | reverse complement strand
GGTAACACACCCCAAACCCTCGATCAAGCAAAGTTTTCATTGCAATATCCTACTGGATGGACAGTAACTAAAGGCAATACTCCAGGAAAATTAGCGACATTAACTACTGAACAAACCTCAGCTCAAGACCAATTTAGAGAACAAGTGCATATTACCTTGCAACGCTCCAGTACTGAGGCTTTTACCCTGGAAAAATTGGCAGGAATTATAGAAAAACAAGTTACCAAAGAAGTAAAAGCAATCAATATTACCGATAAGGAAACAAAAAGCGACTACTTTGAAATGGAATATATCGGAAATATGGATGGTCGTAAAATGAAGTGGAAAAAACGAGCCTGGGTTAAGAACAAAGAAGCATTGATCATGACTTATTTGGCCGAGTTTGAAAACTTTGATAAATATATCAAGGAGGTAAATGAGATAATGGACTCTTTTAAAGCTAAATAAATCTGTCAGCGCCCCTAAAACCTATTTTTGATGTTATCTGATAGGCCTACAAATAAGGAAAGTATCGCACAATTTTCAGGGCAACTAGAGCATACTACCAAACATTATTGATTAACAGATTTTTATTCATGTGATTTTTATACAATGATGTAGAAGTAATCATAGGTTGCTAGTTTAGAATTAATCAAAATAAAGTAATTTTTTGTTTCATACTCTGTTCGCCTATATTTTTGAGTAATCTAAGGTTATCGCATACTTATGTTTCTAAAAATCAAGTAAATATAAATCTATTATGAGTTCAACAACCCAAGCAACCGCTCAAAAAAAGAAAGGCTGGTTTGCTCAAATGATGGCCAGTACCCTTGGCCGGAAAGTACTGATGGCACTCACCGGTTTGTTCTTATGCCTCTACCTGGTAGTTCACCTTGCCGGAAACCTTCAGCTTTTGGCTGATGATAATGGAAAGTCGTTCAACTGGTACGCAGACTTTATGGGACACAACCCTATCATTCAAACCATTTCTATTCTCAACTTTACTTTCATTTTCTTGCACATCATTTATGGTATTACGCTTACGATCATGAATCGTAAAGCTCGCCCTACCAAATATGCTTACAGTAAGCCTGATGCCAATAGCAACTGGCGCGCTAGAAACATGATGGTGTTAGGTTCAATCATTCTCATCTTTATTATTGTGCATTTGGTCTATTTTTGGGGTAAAATGAAATTGACCCACTACGGGTTGGTTGAAGAGGGAGTTTTGGTGAAACCATTTGCCCAAGATAAAGAGCAACTAGATCTTTACTTATTGGTAAAAGCGGCGTTTGCTGACTTATGGATGGTCATATTGTACGTGGTTTCTATGGTAGCTTTGGCTTTCCACTTGTCACACGGATTCCAAAGTGCTTTCCAAACTTTTGGCTTGAATCACGTAAAATATTCTCCTGCTATTAAGAAACTTGGTCTTGCCTTTTCGATTTTGATTCCGCTAGGATTTGCACTCATACCTATTATTATGTTCGTCAAGCAATTGTAAAACACTAAACTGAAAAATTATGCAGTTGGATTCTAAAATTCCTGACGGTCCATTAGCAGAAAAATGGAATCGTCACAAATTCGATATAAAACTAGTAAACCCTGCCAACAAACGTAAGTATGATGTAATCGTAGTAGGAACTGGACTAGCAGGTGGTGCCGCCGCCGCTTCTTTGGCAGAGCTTGGTTACAATGTAAAAGCATTTTGTTTTCAGGATAGTCCTCGTCGTGCGCACAGTATTGCTGCACAAGGGGGTATCAATGCTGCCAAAAACTATCAAAATGATGGTGACAGTGTTTTTCGTTTGTTTTATGATACTGTAAAAGGAGGTGACTATCGCTCTCGTGAAGCCAACGTACACCGCTTGGCTGAAGTAAGTGTAAATATTATTGACCAATGTGTGGCTCAAGGAGTACCGTTTGCTCGTGAATACGGTGGACTATTGGACAATCGCTCTTTTGGTGGAGCACAGGTATCGCGTACTTTTTACGCTCGTGGCCAAACAGGACAACAGCTTTTATTGGGTGCTTATAGCGCACTCAGCCGCCAGGTCGAAAGTGGCAAAGTAAAAATGTACACACGTAGTGAAATGCTAGACTTGGTAGTGGTAGATGGCAAAGCTCGAGGAATCGTAACCCGTAACTTGATTACTGGTGATATTGAGTCTCATTCTGCTCATGCAGTATTGCTTTGTACTGGTGGATACGGAAATGTTTTCTTCTTGTCTACCAACGCAATGGGATCCAACTCATCGGCAGCCTGGAGAGCACATCGCAAAGGTGCTTTATTTGCCAATCCTTGCTATACCCAGATTCACCCTACTTGTATTCCAGTTTCGGGTGGACACCAGTCTAAATTGACCTTGATGTCAGAGTCATTGCGTAACGACGGACGAGTTTGGGTTCCTAAATCTAAAGAAGATGCGGAAAAAGTACGTACAGGCCAATTAAAGCCCAATAACATCGAGGAAAAAGATCGTGATTACTACTTAGAGACCAAATACCCTGCTTTTGGTAACTTAGTACCTCGTGACGTAGCCTCGCGTAATGCCAAAATGGTATGCGATGAAGGACGTGGGGTAAATAAGGAAGGACAAGCGGTATTTTTAGATTTCCGCGATGCTATCCAACGCGACGGCAAAGATGTAATTTCGGCCAAATATGGTAACCTCTTCCAAATGTATGAAAAGATCACCGCCGAAAATCCATATGAAGTACCAATGAAAATTTATCCTGCGGTTCACTATACAATGGGTGGCCTTTGGGTAGATTATAACTTGATGACGACTATTCCTGGTTGTTATGCTTTGGGAGAAGCCAATTTCTCGGATCACGGGGCCAACCGTTTAGGAGCCAGTGCTTTGATGCAAGGTTTAGCTGATGGTTACTTTGTAATTCCTTACACAGTTGGAGATTATTTGGCTCGTATGCCTTATGACAAAGTACCAGCTGATCACCCTGAGTTCAAGAAAGCAGAGCAAGAAGTAGCTGCACGTATTAAGAAATTTGCCAATCGCGTAGATGGAACCAAAACTGTAGATGAGTTCCACAAAGATTTGGGTAAAATCATGTGGGAATACTGCGGAATGGCTCGTAATAAAGAAGGGTTGGAAAAAGCCAAAGGGATGATTCAAAAACTACGTGCTGACTTTCACGCCAATGTAAAGGTAGTAGGTGATGGCAACGGCTTGAATCAAACATTGGAAAAAGCGATGCGAGTAGATGACTTTATGGAATTGGGCGAATTGATGGTAGACGATGCCTTGAACCGCTCTGAGTCTTGTGGTGGTCACTTCCGTGAAGAATCACAAACTGAAGAAGGAGAAGCTAAACGTGATGATGAAAACTTTAGCTATGTAGCTGCCTGGGAATACAAAGGTGAAAACCAACAAGCAGTACTTCACAAAGAAGAACTAGAATTTGAAAATGTGAAGCTTACTCAAAGAAGCTACAAATAATTAAACTTGGTAGTTGATGATGTATTTTGAGGTTGAATAGTGGGCATCGGCTACTATATATTTTAACTAATAAAAAATTAGAATATGAATCTTACACTACAAGTCTGGAGACAAGGTAAACCAGACAAAAAAGATGGAAATAATTTTACTCCTGGTGGAGATGGCAAAATAGTACCTTATGAAGTAAAGAATATTTCTCCTGATATGTCATTCCTGGAAATGCTAGACGAATTGAATGAGGATTTGCTCAGAAAAGGAGAAGATCCAGTAGCATTTGACCATGACTGTCGCGAAGGTATTTGTGGAATGTGTAGCTTATACATCAATGGACAACCTCACGGACCAGAAACGGGTACTACTGCTTGCCAGTTGCATATGCGTTCTTTCAAAGATGGTGATACTATCTACATTGAGCCTTGGAGAGCTAAAGCTTTTCCTGTAGTAAAGGATTTGGTAGTAGATCGTACTGCTTTTGATCGCATTATGTCGGCAGGTGGTTATGTATCAGTAAATACTGGGGTAAATGTAGATGCTAATGAGATTCCTATTCCCAAAAGCATTGCAGATGAAGCTTTTAATGTGGCGGCTTGTATTGGATGTGGGGCTTGCGTAGCTGCTTGTAAAAACGCTTCGGCTATGTTGTTTGTATCGGCTAAAGTATCTCAGCTGGCGTTGCTTCCTC
>DIYR01000059.1 GCA_002429085.1 Flavobacteriales bacterium UBA6049 | reverse complement strand
CGATCCCAGGTGGATTTCGAATGAGTTAACCAAGCTTGAAGACCTGCCTCACTCCTTAGTTCCTATGAGCAAGAAAACATTAGAAACCAAGTTTGCTAGTGTATACCAAGAAGAAAAGAATAGGCAGGAACTAGATACGTTAAATATGCTGTATGTGGGATTTACCCGGCCCAAGTATCAACTCTATGCGTTTATTGATTCGTGGGCTAAAAACGGTGTTGGTAAACCATTTTTAAATCTACTTGAGCAATTTGAAGAATACGATTTAGAAAGCAAAAACCTCATCATAGGTAGCGGAGATGCTGGTGCTCTACAAAGCGTTGAACAAGAAGAAACAGTTGTTCCTGAATACAAGCGTAGCCATTGGAAAGAACGTATTCATTTGAGTACCTCTCGCCTACGCACCTTAGAAGCTAAAGAACACGAAGAACAGTTATTGGGACAATATTTTCATGCCTACATGCAATATGTTATTGAAGCAGATAAGTTAACTAGTGCTAATCGTTGGTTACAAAAACAGCCTATTGCAGCTAGCATGATGCAACAGATACAAAATGCTGCTTTACGTGTTATGCAACATCAAGAGGTTGCACCTTATTTCACACCAAAACAAGCCAATTGGCGCGAAACTAACTTATGGAGCAATGGCCGTTTATTACGTGCCGATCGCATTGTAGAAACAGACAGCAACTTGGTAATTATAGATTACAAAACCGCTAAACCAAGCAAAAGTCACCAAGATCAGATTAGGCAATATGGCAATGCTCTCTATCGCCAAAGCAATAAACCTGTGGCATTACTATTAATCTACATCTTCCCTGAAGTTACCATCCGCTCTGTAAACTTTCAACCTGATTTATTTGGCTAACCACTTATGCATGAAACCAGTTTTTAAAATTTTCCTCATCTCTATTACTACGCTGCTCTTAGCTGAGTTTTCTATTAGATGCTTTTACTCCTACACTGAGAATAAGATTTCTATCATTACACATCCATCTTCTATTCTTGAAAAGTATTATCCAAATATTGATATCGCCATAAATAATTCTATTGAAGAGAATAATGGAGTGATTGATATTCTGATGCTTGGAGGTTCTGTACTAAATCACAAATGGGGAGATATTGAAAAGCAATTAAAGATTGAATTAGAAAGGTCTTTTAACTGTCCAATAAACATTGTTAACCTCTCAGAATCTGCTCATACTTCATTAGATAGCAGGATAAAGTTTGAACTGCTTCAACAACAACATTTTGATCTTATTTTTCTGTACCACGGAATTAATGAACTACGTTTCAACAACTACCCTGACAACGTATACCGAAACGATTACTCTCATATCGATTTCTACAGATTGATAAGATCTATTACACACCCAATCAGTCAATATTCTATCCTCCCCTATTCTTTTACCTTACTAACTATTGAACTAAGAAAACTGGTTAGCAACCAATCAAATGAGATATATGAACCAAACAGAGATTGGTTAATCTATGGAGATAGCATTAAAACGGCTTCTTCGTTCAAAGAGAACTACCACCATATTATTTCCAATGCGATATCAAACAATAGTATAGTAGTTACTTCAACGTTCGCTTATTACATTCCTTCTAACTACTCTAACTCTCTATTTAACGAGAAGAAACTAGATTATGATAAACACATTTGTAGCATAGATATCTGGGGTGCTCGAAATGCTATTCAAAAGGGAATTGAAACACACAACTCTGTTATTACCACACTCGTGGATTCTCTTCCAAGTAAGGAAAATATTCTGCTTTTAGATCTCAATCAAAATCTAGACAAAGACAAATCTAACTTCAACGATATCTGCCACTTAACCACTAATGGATGTGAACAATTTGTAGATCTCTTGTTACCAGAAATTCTAGGTACACTTCAATCTAACAAAACCTGTAATCAAACACTCAGAAGTATACACGAATACGCTGGTAATAAACTATAACAGTTTATGCTTTTTTCTATTCATAGAAAATCTTCATTCTTATAAATACCTACTTTACAATCAATAAAACTTATCCTTATGAAGAAACTAATAATATTGTTCTTAATTAGCCTTGCTACCAATTATTGCTATTCTCAAGATGCTCAAAAAAAATTGCACTCCACTTCAAATACCATTGATGGCGTTGTGAATGATGCGCTCACTCTCATAACCGGTAAAAAAGGAGAGACAAGAGACTGGGAGGCCTTTCGAAACCTCTTTACTGGTGATGCTCAAATTGCTGTTCTTGTTCACGACCCGACTGGCCCATCTATTTTGCGCACTTACTCATTAGAAGAGTTTGTTCGTATAGGAAAGAAGTACTATCAAAACGATGGTTTCATTGAGTATGAAATCAAAAAGATTGTGAATGAATACAACGGAATTGCCAATGTGTTTCAAAGCTATTACGCCAAAGAACTTGATTATGAGGAAAAGGGAATCAACAGCTATCAATTAGTATACTTTGAAAACAGATGGTGGATTAAAAGCCTTCTTTGGACAAGTGATAGAAATGGGGTTCAAATTCCTGAGAATCTAAACAAGTAAACCTTTTACTACAACACAACCATCAAAACCTAGAGAGTAATTAGATTTTCATACGCTGCCACAATCTCATTCAAATTACACCTTAGAAAATTGCCATCTTCGCTTTAGCAATGTCTCAACTAAAATCAAAACCTATTCTGAGGATACTCTTTATTCTGTTATCCATATCCTCGCTCTATTTTGTTCCTTGGTTGTTGGTAAAAGCTTGGATACTTCCCTTACCTAATACCATTCAAGAACAAGCAGATCAAGTGTTAGATTACCAGTTTGATGGTATAATTGCCTATGTAGATCAAACAAAGAAAGAGCCACAATGGTACACAGCTGGTTGGCACTCTAAAGAGCTTCAAATTCCTGCAAAGCCCAATGCTCTTTTCAAAATAGCTAGTATCAGCAAGCTATATCGTGCCGTAGCTGTTACAAAACTCGTACAGGCTGGGCGACTTTCTCTCGACAAATCATTAGCCGATTATCTGCCAGAATTGAAAGGTAGAATTGAGTATGCTGAACTAATTACGTTAAGAATGCTCGTTCAACACAGAAGCGGAATTCCTAACTATACAGATACGCCAAACTTTTGGGCTGATCCTACAACTACCTATGAGCAAAGTCTTGAACTAATAGTAGATCATCCAGCCAACTTTAAACCCAATGCCAATTATGAGTACTGTAACACAAACTACTTGTTAATCACTAAGATTCTTGATAATGAACTTGGATATTCTAACTTCAAGTTCATTCAAGAAGAAATTTTGAACCCCTTAAATCTTCACAACACGTTTGAATCAATTAAAGACGTAAACATAGATGATGTAATGAGCGGTTTTCACATCGGGCATCCATCAGATTTAAAAACAGATGATTTTGGCATGATAGCTACTGCCCAAGATGTAGGAACTTTTTTAAGGGCATTAAATGATGGCTCTATATTAAAGCCAGATGAACAAGAAATCTATTCTTCTATTTACGAATACGAACACGCTGGATGGGTTCCAGGTTATCAAAGCTTTGCAAGCTATCATAAAGATATAGATGCCGTTTTAGTTACCTTCTACAACACCACTGATCCCGATTTATACAATTGGAACCTCTCTGAAATTTTCAATGCTCGAATCGTTCAAATACTCCGTGAGGGTTGAAACTCTTAATAAGACAAAACATGAAGAATGTACTAATAACAGGAGTAACCAGAGGACTTGGCAAAGAACTGTTTGAGCTTTTTGTTTCGCAAGGTTATTCTGTTTACGGTATATTGAGGAATGAGGCTGCATTGAAAAAATCAGCTGATTCTCTTCCAAAAAATGCCAAGCTTATTCTAGCCGATGTATCATCAGACACGTGTATTCAAGTCATTAAACAATCTGTGGAGAATGTTCCCATAGATTTACTAATCAATAATGCAGGAATTGGTGGTGAATCACACCTCATTGACAAGATTGAACCAGAAGAAATCTCTAGCTTATTTAACACCCATTGTACTGGTGTATTCAGAACCGTAAAAGCTTTGAAAACAAACCTACTACTAGCCAACAAACCCATTGTCATCAATCTCAATAGTCGTTTAGGTTCAATTACCAGACAAAACAATGGAGCATGCAAGAATATCACTGTAAGTTACTCTTACCGAATTGCTAAAGCAGCTCAAAACATGTTGACCAACTGTTTGCGCTCAGAGTTCAATCAAGCTATCCAATTTATCAGCCTTCACCCAGGTAAAATGAAGACAGATATAGCTCAAGTTGATGCCAACCTTGAGCCTATTGAAGTAGCTAATCGTATTCTTTACTCTTATGAAAGTGGATTACTGAAAGAAGAAAATGGAATTCTAGAACTAGATAAAGGTGTAATCGAATGGTAGCGTTCAATATTTCACCAAAAGTAAAAAAGCGCTTGTCTATCAATTGATAAGCAAACGCTTTTTTAAATGTTGAAAGTACATTCTGGTTATTTGATATATCTAAAATCTTCCTGATTTTTAATCTGCTGTAATGTATGGAATATCAACTGAATAACATTTGCAACATCTTCTTTATGAACCATTTCTACAGTGGTATGCATATACCTTAAAGGCAATGAAATTAATGCCGCCACTACTCCACTAGCTCCATAGGCAAATGCATCTGTATCAGTTCCTGTGTAACGACTAGCAGCTAAACGTTGGAATGGAATTTTCTGTTTATCTGCAGTATTTATAATACGTTTCAATAAGTTATTGTGAACAGAGGGTGCATAAGACAACACCGGTCCTTTACCACACGCTAAATCTCCTTCTTTCTTCTTATCAATCATTGGAGTTTGGGTATCGTGACACACATCTGTTACAATAGCAACATCAGGTTTTATGCGTTCTACAATCATTTCAGCACCTCGTAAACCAATTTCTTCTTGAACTGCATTTACAATGTACAACCCAAATGGTAGCTCTACTTTCTTTTCTTTTAACAACCGTGCAACCTCAGCAATCATAAATCCGCCAATACGATTGTCTAAAGCACGCCCCATATAGTAACGATCATTCAAAATAGAGAACTCATCTTCGTAAGTAATTACACAACCTACATGTACCCCCAATTTCTCTACCTCTTCTTTACTTGTACATCCGCAGTCTAAAAAGATA
>DIYR01000179.1 GCA_002429085.1 Flavobacteriales bacterium UBA6049 | reverse complement strand
ACTAGCCTCTGTAAGATCAGCCTTTGTAAGATTAGCCTCTGTAAGATCAGCCCCAAAAAGATCCGCTTTTGTAAGATTAGCCCTTCTAAGATAAGTATTTGTAAGATCAGCCCTTCTAAGATCAGTCTCTCTGAAGTTAGCTCCAACAAGATAAGCACCTGTGAGATGCTGGTGACTTAATGACATAGAAGAAGGGCTTAGCAATAAACATGCTTGCAATGTATAGGTGAAGTTGGAACGTATTCTATCACCTATGTAGTTCATTTTTGTTTTCTCTGCAATTTTAGATAGAATAGTCCAGTACCCATAGAAGGTATGTACTGACTGCCTTACTGGTTGGTTAGCCTTTTCTGCATCAAATGTCCATAGAAACTCTTTCTGCAATAGATCAGGTAAAAAATAAGCCAATCGTTCTCCCAATTCTTCAAGATTATAATTCACATCATTGTCCATCAGCTCCCAAATGTAATCTCGAATTTCTTGAGTTAACATTTGGGATGAAAACAAACCATTAAGTAATTTCAGTAAACTCTCAAGTGAATCTATAAAATATCTATTCGAAGGTCGTTTCTCAGTAACTGTTTTAATCTCAGTCCATATTTTTTCAGCAGCCATGTATTCGCTAAGCGACTTATGTAAGAATTCAATGCCATAATTAATTGTTCCTTGTTCGTTCACCTCTTCTACCTCCTGAAAGTAAAAGGAAACCATTACACCTTTTAAAGCTCCTCCGATTTGATCGAACCCTAGTTTATCGGTTATATGTGTTTTTATAGAAGGTATATGTTGGATGTCATTTTTATGAATAACATTGTTTCCGTTGTGGAAGATAGCAAGGGCGATGTCTTGAATGATTTCTCGCAAATCTTCTTTTTCTAAGTCCTTTAAAACGTCAATCTGTTTATCTCTTGATCTTTGATCTGCCCATTTTCGGGTAATTAGCGAGTCGAATAGTGATTTGTAGAGTTGAGATCTATTGATATTTGAATAGACATCCACACCAGCCGTAACTACCATGTGTAATAGAATCGGTTGATTGATTAATTCACTTAAATGATTTTCTTCTTGATTCACTTTTTCGATACTCGACTTATCGAATGTCGCTTCGGGATAAAACATTTTGTATTTATCGAGCCATTCTACTTGCTGCTTAACGCTAAACTCTGACAATTGGATGATTAATGGATCCTTTTTTCGGAACAGGTTCAAGTCTATATACCCATATCTGGATGTAATAATCAGTTTGATTTCAGGACGATTCTCTTGAACTCTCAGTAGCTCTTTAAGTACTTCATCGATATTCTTAGAGCCAGACTGAACTGCCAACTCATCCATCCCTTCTAGTATGATTGTTCCCTTAGTAAGCAGTTTTTGAGCATACGTTTGTGGCAGATGAGACTTATGAATATGCTCCTCAATAATTTCAAATGGGGCATTGCAAAAATCGTTTACGTTTTCAATGGAGCGTAAGGTTAGGTGATAGAGCAATGGTGGGTTATCAACGTCTGGAATGGCATCTACTAAAAACTTTCGAATGCATGATGTTTTACCTTGACCTGGATAGCCGAGTATGATCAGTGTATTGGTGTCAGAAGCCTTGATTTTTCCTTTGATTCGCTTATCAGTAACAAAATCACTCATTAAGTTATGAATGGACTTTTTATATGGATCTCGCTTATGTTCAACAAATACATTTACATTTCTTCTGTCTTGATCTTCAAAGTCTGAGTCTTTAAAATGTGTTTCTAACAGCTCTTTATCGATACAATTCTTGTGGATGCGATAACCAGGTTCAACGTACACATGTTGTAACGTCATTCCTCGTTCGTCACCTAAAACTGGTGAGGTAAAAAGGTTCTTTTGTTGTTGATAGTACTGTGTAATTCGTAACTGTTCTTCATTCAGGACAGAACTCTTATTCTCCAGCGATTTAATAAGAACTTCATAGGTTATAGGTTTACTTTCAATCAACTCATGAAAAACAATGTTGAAGTTGAATTGGATGTAGTTAAGTACGGTCTGATGAGCTTTTCCCTCTACCTGACAAGCTTGTAATAGCTGAGTATATTTTTCACAATAGTGTTCAAACATTTCAGGTGAGAGAAAACCATCATTTTTTAATGAAAATTGTCTATCGGTATCTCTATTCTCTTTGATTTCAACTAGATCCGTGCCTTGTAAATAAATTTTATACCGCTTGATAGCAGAAGAAAAACAGAGAAAGTAAGAGAGGGCATAGGCATGATTGTAGGCTTCATCTACATCTTTAATGGTAATGTTTTCTTTTGCTAACCAAGCTAAGATCTTTCCATAAGGGATTTTTTCGAGTAAGTTATCGTCCTCAAACCAATCTTGATTGTTGATTAACGCTGCTCCCATTTTAGAAGCAGAACCAAATAGATTTTCAGTTAGTGAGGTATTCTGGGCAATTTTTTTTAGTTGCATACGATAGGAAGTTAATTAAAGGCAAAAAGGTAGGTAGCAATTACTATTTCAACAAGATATAGGTACAAAAAATCCCCTCCAAAACTGGAGAGGATTTCTCTACTTATACAAAGTATGTATTACCTAGATATGAATACACTCACCGTATGCATCGGCAGCTGCTTCCATAATAGCTTCACTCATGGTTGGGTGAGGATATACGGTACTGATGATTTCATGACCAGTAGTTTCTAATTTACGGATAGAAACTAAGTCTGCTACCATTTCAGTAACGTTGTAACCAATCATGTGGCCACCTAATAATTCACCATATTTTGCATCAAAGATCAATTTCACAAATCCTTCGTTATGGTTAGCAGCACTTGCTTTACCAGACGCAGAGAATGGGAATTTACCAACTTTGATTTCGTATCCAGCTTCCTTAGCTGCTTTCTCAGTCATACCAACTGAAGCAATCTCTGGAGAACAGTAAGTACACCCTGGGATGTTACCGTAATCCATTTTGTGAGGATTCATTCCAGCAATTTTCTCAACTGCAATAATTCCTTCGTGAGATGCTACGTGAGCCAATGCAGGACCAGGAACACAATCACCAATTGCTGTAATGCTTGGAATATTTGTTTGATAGTACTCGTTTACAACAATTTTACCGTTATCTGTAGCTACACCAACATCTTCTAATCCAATGTTTTCAATGTTAGCAATAACACCAACAGCGCTTAATACGATATCACACTCAACAACTTCTTCACCTTTTTTGGTTTTGATAGTTACTTTACAACCATCACCAGAAGTATCAACTGATTCAACTGCAGAGTTTGTCATTACGTTCATTCCCATTTTCTTGAAAGAACGCCCTAATTGCTTACTTACTTCTTCGTCTTCGTTAGGAACAATGTTCGGTAAGTACTCAACCAATGTTACTTCTGTACCCATTGCATGGTAGAAGTAAGCAAACTCAGATCCAATTGCACCAGATCCAACGATTACCATTTTCTTAGGCTGCTCAGGAAGAGTCATTGCCTCGCGGTAACCAATAATTTTCTTACCGTCTTGTTGTAAGTTAGGTAAGCTTCTAGAACGAGCACCAGTAGCGATGGTAATGTTCTTCCCTTCAACTACTTCTTTGCTACCATCTTCTTTTGTAACCTCAATTTGAGTTGGAGATTTGATTACACCATTCCCCATAATTACGTCAATCTTGTTTTTCTTCATCAAGAATTGAACGCCTTTACTCATTTTGTCAGCAACACCACGACTACGAGTAACTACTTTGCTGAAATCTTTGTCGAATTCTTTTGCTGAAAGACCATACTCATCAGCATGCTTCATGTATTCGTATACACTTGCAGATTTTAATAAAGCTTTAGTTGGAATACAACCCCAGTTTAAGCAAATCCCACCAAGAGATTCTCTCTCAATAACCGCGGTTTTTAAACCAAGCTGAGAAGCGCGAATAGCAGCCACATATCCACCAGGGCCACTTCCTAACACTACCAAATCGTAAGCCATATCTGTAATGATTTTGAATTGTTTTCGTAAATAGAAGGTGCGAATTTAAACCTTAAAGATGTGCTTAGCAAAGAAGCAAAGCCAAAAGCCATCTGTTCATCGTAATCAATTGTTCATCTTTGAGGTCGAATTAGCCATCTGCCCCTTAGTCGCGATAGCAAAAGCATATGATTCATTATTCTATTAAGCCTCTAAAGGCCGTTCAACAATACATTCCAATTACCATCACAGTTCCTGTAGAAAACAACTCAGAGTTAACCTTTTCTCTACCATTTTGGAGACCAGGAAGGTACGAGGTAGGCAACTTTGCAAAACTGATTCGTGGTGTACAAGCCAAGGGGTTAAACGGACAAGAATTATCTATTACTCGTGTTGATTTGCATACTTGGAAAGTAGAAACTGCTGGATTAGATTCAATCACACTGAACTATCAGTTTCATGCCAATCAATTCGACTCAGGTAATAGTTACTTGGCAGAAGATTTGTTTTACATGAATCCAATCAATGCATTGATGTATGTGCATAATAAAATGGAAGTTCCCCATGTAATTGAATTGGCTTTACCGAATGACTATGAAATAGCTACTTCTTTACAGCGCAACGACCATGGCGTATGGCTGGCGGCTGACTATCATGAATTAGCAGATAGTCCTGTGATGGCTAGTAACAACCTGCAGTTGCACAAATTTGAGCAAGATGGATTGGTTGTTAAACTGGCGTTGTATGGTCCTGCAAAACCAGATTGGGATAAAATAGAGCAAGATTTTAGACCATTTATTCGGGAACAACGAGCACAGTTTAGCGATATCCCTGTATCAGAATATTGGTTCTTGATTCTAACGGCTAATTTTAGAAAATACCATGGAGTAGAGCATTTAAAATCTACTGTATTGACATTAGGCCCTGGTTATTTGTTAATGGATAAGCGCTATGATGATTTAATAGAATTGGCCAGCCATGAGTTTTATCATTTGTGGAATATCAAGAGTATTCGTCCTGCTGAATTGATGCCATATAATTACAATGAGATCACACCATTTACTACTGGCTTTGTAGCTGAAGGTGTTACAGTGTATTATGGCGATATTACCTTGGCTAGAAGTGGAGCATATGATTGGAATAAGTACTACAAAATTCTAGAGCAAAGCTTTCAACGTCATGGAGATAATAATGCCAAGGAGTATAACTCATTGGCTAACTCTTCTTTAGAGCTATGGTTAGATGGATATTCGCGTGAGGTTCCAGATAGGAAATTGAGTATTTACACAGATGGCTGTTTATTAGCTCTACTAGCTGACTTGCACACGTTGAAGCATACAGATGGAGATTTTGGCTTACATGATGTAATGAATGTGCTATATATGGAATATGCCAAAAAGGGGATAGGCTATACTGAGCAAGAGTACTTTGACACTATTACGAAGGTTTCTGGAAAGGATGCGAGTTACATTCAAGGCCTATTGCACAGTGCGGTAGATTATCTTCCGCAAATAGAAGCATTGATGTTGGAGTTTGGTTTAGCTGTTAAATCGGTTCCTTCTGAAACCATTCATGAATCACGTTGGGGAGTAAAGCTAAATCCAGGAGAAAACGTAGTTGTTGGGGTTTATCTTGGCTCAATAGCAGAAAAAGCAGGCATTCGAGTTGGCGATCATATCATGACCATTAATGGCTTTGAGTACAAACAAAACTTAGAAGATTGGAGTAATTTCTTTGATGCGGATGCGGTAACCTTACGTGTGGAGCGTTTGGGGCAAATCATCCCAGTTGAGCTACAAGCAGGAGATGAAGCCTACTATCATTCATATCGAATTAAAGAGATTTCTAATCCTTCAATGTCTCAAATAGCACGATTGAATTATTGGAAGAAAAGTGCAAATGAATAGTCATTATCCGCTCATATGAGATGAATTCCCTTTATCAGAATTTAAAAATAGATGATGTATTTAATCAAGAATTTTAGGTGTATGTACTAGTTGACATATATCTTAGTGCGACCTAACTTTAAATTAATCAATCATGTATTTTAACATCAAGCATCAAGAACGTTATTCTCGTGGAGAACTATTACTAAGATCACTTTTAGGTGGAATATATATTGCTATTCCACATGGTTTTTTACTAATGTTTGTAGGGCTAGCGGGTCAAGTTCTTTCTTTCATTTCTTTCTGGGTTCTGTTGTTTACGGGCTCTTATCCTCAGAGTTTCTATGAATTCCAAGTCAATTTAATTAAGTGGAACATGCGTGTTAATGCCAGCTTGTTTAATCTAATTGATGGATATCCTGAGTTTGGTTTAAGTGGCGACAATGAGAACATTGAATTAGATGTTCCATATCCAGAAAACTTAAGTAGAGGGCATGCCTTACTGAAAGCTCTTTTTGGGGCATTTTATTGCGCTTTACCACATGTTTTTGTCCTTTATTTTAGAATACTAGGAACAGCTATTATTTCTTTCATTGCGTTTTGGGTAGTGTTATTCACAGGAGAGTATCCTAAAGGGATGTTTAATTTTCAAGTGGGTACATTGAGATGGAGTCTTCGATTAAACCTGTATCTAGGTTTCTTAACCGATAAATATCCTCCATTTTCAGGAGCGATTTTAGATGATGAAATGCCTCCGAGCAAAGGAAGTTTACATGTAACGGGTGAAAATACGGCAGAGTAATGGCGTATCACACTATTCCTCAACCAGAAGAAATTTCTAAACGAGAGAAAGAAGACGGAATGGGGGCATACCTCATGATGTTTGCTGGTATAGCTGCCGGTCTTCCATTGCCAATACTTAATTTACTGGCAAGTGTTATCTACTATTACGTGAACAAAGACAAGAGTAGGTTCGTCAAATTTCATGCTTTACAATCGTTATGGAGTCAATTGCCAACTACATTAATGAATGCTGTTTTGTTATTCTGGACCTTACAAATATTCTTTTTCGAATCCTTTGAGTTGACAGATGTTTACTGGGGTTATTTAATGGCAGTAATCATTGCTAATTTGCTCTACTTTATTTTCAGTATAGTAGGAGCTGCTAAGGCAAGAAAGGGCAAAATGTATTACTTCATTTTCTTTGGTAAACTAGCTTATCATCAGGCTTTTTTAGTTAGAGAAGAGAGAGAAACAAGAGAGG